>JASLZV010000119.1 GCA_030754715.1 Phycisphaerae bacterium | reverse complement strand
GTCAGGGGCTCGATACAGATGAAGACCGGCGGCGTTTACGAATTCAACCCCGGCTACGGCTCATCATCGCAGAACATAATGGAAGTCGCCGGCAAGGAAGTCTATCGAAAAGAGGTCGGCGAGAAGAACCCGGTGCGCAGCGGCTTTAAATTCACCGCCGGCAAGAAGTATCCGTTCAAGATCACGTTCCTGACCAGCGCCGCCGGCGGTTTGGGGTGGTTCTGGCGAACGGACCTTCCCGGCACGCTTGATACGGTGGTGAAGGCCGACAAGAAATTCCCTCACCTGATCGACGGCAAGGGTAACTGGACGGTGCGAAAAGACGTCTGGTACAAAGGTGTGGTCACCGCCACGGCCAACAAGTGGTTGACCGTCGGCTGCGGCGCCGGGTCAAGCTCGATAGGACCGGAACTTCAGTTCGGACACGTCATGGGATACTACCACGACGAGCCGGTGGTCATCATAAAGGCCTCCCAAGGCAACAGGTCCCTGGGCTGGGACATTCTGCCCCCCGGCAGCAAGGAATTCACGTTCGACGGCCGGACATACGCCGGATACAAGGACACTTGTCCTTCGTGGATCAAAGGCCAGCCCAAGAAACCGGTCAACTGGTACGCCGGCAAGCAGTATGACGATTTCGTCAAAGCCACCCATGACGTACTGGACAACTTCGACGAGCATTTCCCACAATACAAGGACCGCGGCTACGAAATAGCCGGATTCGCCTGGTGGCAGGGACACAAAGACGGAAACGCCGCACACGCCAGCCGTTACGAGCAGAATCTGGTCAGCCTCATAAAGGCCTACCGGGCCGAATTCAAGGCGCCCAAAGCGCCGTTCGTGATCGCGACTATCGGATTCGGCGGCTGGAAGATGGAAGGCCCGCACGTGACGGTAGCGAAGGCCCAACTCGCCGTCAGCGGCGAGAAGGGAAAGTACCCGCAGTTCGCCGGCAACGTTTTGACTGTCGAGACCCGCGGCTTCTGGAAAGATGCGTCAGTCTCGCCGAGAGATCAGGGCTTTCACTACAACGGAAACGCCGAGACCTATCTGAACGTCGGCGACGTGCTGGGCAGAGGAATGGTCAAGCTGCTCAACGAGAAGAAATAGCCCCCCTACCGGCCTGCACGCAGCTCGGTATCCAGGAAGGATTTGTCACTATGGCCGAATACTTAACGAGCGTAGCCGATCCTCACGAGCGTGACGAGGAACAGCAATGGGGTCGCATCCTGGCGTCCGGCAATCCCGTGGCGGGAATGATACTTGTCTTCACACAGAAGTTCTGCACCGCCGTACACGAGTTCGGGCCTGCGTTCAAATCCGGTCTCATCGAAGATTCGACGCTCTGGTTCTATCGCAACAGACTTTCGATGCGCCTGAAGAAGGTGCTGGATATCATCCATACAAACGTAGTAGCAGCCAATTTGCCGACGGGGCAACTCGAATCTCTCCTCGAAGAAGTCGACGGCGCCGAATCGACTGCGGAACTAGACGCACTTGTCGAGCCGGTTCACCTCGCAGGACACGCCGTCTGCAACGCGTTGGAAAAGTGGTAATCCAGAGTATTGCACGCGGAATAGAATTCGCTATCAGTCGAATAAGGAATGCATGTGATGAATCGTTACAAACATACGCGACGGGGTTTTCTTAAGACAATCGGTATTGGCGCTGCGGCGGCTGTTGCGCCGGGGCTGCTGTCTGCGGCCGCGCCGAAGCGCAAGCCTAATGTTATCCTGGTGATGACCGACGATCAGGGTTACGGCGATCTGGCGTGCCACGGGAACAATGTGATCAAGACCCCCGGGCTCGATGAATTGTACAAACAGAGCGTTCGCCTGAAGGATTTTCACGTCGACCCGTGCTGCTCGCCCACGCGTGCGGCTCTGCTGACTGGTCGATATTCGTCGCGCAGCGGCGTGTGGCACACGGTTATGGGACGGTCGCTGCTGCGGAAGACCGAGGTGACGATGGCCGACGTGTTCGCATCGGGCGGGTATCGCACGGGAATGTTCGGCAAGTGGCACCTGGGCGACAACTACCCGTTCCGACCGCAGGACCGCGGGTTCCAGGAAACTCTCTGTCACGGCGGCGGCGCCATCGGCAACGCTCCTGACTACTGGGGCAACGACTACTTCGACGACACCTATCAACGCAACGGACGCCTGGAGAAGTTCACCGGATACTGCACCGACGTGTGGTTCACCGAGGCGATCAAGTTCATCAAGGCCAATCGCTCGCGACCGTTCTTCTGCTACCTGGCGACCAACGTGCCCCACGGTCCGTGGAACGTGGCCGACAAGTACGCCGAGGCCTACAAGGACGGCGAGATGAGCCGGTCAGCGAAGTTCTACGGAATGATAGCGAACTTCGACGAAAACATGGCCCGCCTTACCGGTCAGTTAAAGGAGTTGGGCCTGGCGGACAACACGATCCTGATATTCCTGACCGACAACGGCACGGCCGGCGGCGTGCGAATGGACCGTATGGGCAACGCCACAAGCGGGTATAACGCGGGTATGCGAGGGGCGAAGGTATGGGAGACCGAAGGCGGACATCGCGTACCATGCTTTATTCGCTGGCCCGAGGGAGGCATAGGCGGCGGACGGGACGTTACGCCGATCACCGCACACCTGGACCTGCTGCCGACACTGATCGACCTGTGCGAACTCAAGGCCCCGCCGAAAGTCAAGTTCGACGGAGTGTCTCTGCGCCCCCTGCTTACGGGCAAGGCCAAGGACTGGCCCGCACGGACGCTGTTCGTCCACAACCAGCGCCTCGACACGCCGCGCAAGGACAAGAACTACCAGGTAATGACCGACCGCTGGCGCCTGCTGAACGGCCGCGATCTGTACGACATCAAAGCCGATCCGGGCCAGCGAAAATCCATCGCTGACAAGCATCCCGAAATCGTCGAACGCATGAAGAAGCAGTACGACGCCTGGTGGGCTGACATCTCCATGCACTTCGACGTGTACGACGCGACGATAATCGGCTCGCCCAAAGCTAACCCCACGACGCTCTACACGCACGATTGGCACGGGCCGCAACTGTGGGACCAGTCGCAGGTCCGCAGGGGATCGCAGGCCAACGGGTTCTGGGCTCTCGAGGTCGAGCGAGACGGAAAGTACGCCGTCGAACTGCGACGCTGGCCCAGGGAGGTCAACGAGCCCATCACCGCAGCGATCGACAGAGGCCAGGCGATATCCGCGACAAAAGCAAGGCTGCTGGTGGGCAATATCGATGAGTCGATGGCGGTTACCGAGAAGATGAAGACCGCGACCTTCACCGTAAACCTGAAGGCCGGGCTCACGTGCATGATGACGTGGTTCAGCGACGAAGAGTCCAAACAGTCGCGCGGAGCGTATTACGTGTACATCACGCGCACTGGCGACGGTGATGCTGAAGCCCTCGAACGATACAAACCCTCGACCCCAGAGATGATGCCCCGCCCCACCCCCGGGCCGCGGCGTCGAGGCTCCAATTCAAAATCCAAAGTCGCCAAAAAGAAACGCTTCGAACTGAAGCAGGGAGACGACCTGCCGGCAGAGCGGGCGCCGATGATCGCGGGACGATCTATTGCTGTCGAAGCCACGATAAAGCCCACTGAACCCAACGGCGTGATCGTCGCCCAAGGCGGACAGGGCATGGGATACGCCCTGTACATTAGAGACGGGCGCCTCGCGATGGCCGCTCGAATAAACGGCCGCGTAGTCGAGGCGATCTCACCGAAGAAACTGCCCGCCGGCGAGCTGAAAGTAGCCGGACGCCTCGCTAAAAACGGCACGCTAAGTGTTTATGTGGCAGGCAGCAAGGTCGCTTCCAGGAAATCGCCCGGCACGATCCCAATGCCCTCAGACGGGCTTCAGGTCGGCTCCGATCTGGTCTCGGCGGCCGGGGATTACGAATCACCCAACAAGTTCAGCGGTACGATAAAGAACGTGGTGATTACACTGGATGTGAAGTGACCGCCCATTTCTTTTTGTAAACCAGAGGACGGCGAGAGATGACGAACAAAGCAATACATCGCAGGGACTTTCTCAAGCGTGCGGCCGCGGGGCTGGCGATCGGTATGCTCGGTCGGGCCGCCGCGGCGGAACCGGCTCGCAGGCAGCCGAATATCGTCGTGCTCTTCGCCGACGACCTGGGCTACGGTGAACTTGGCTGCCAGGGCAACAAGCAGATCCCCACTCCGCACATCGATTCGATCGCCGCCAACGGGATCCGTTTCACCGACGGATACGTGACGGCGCCCTACTGCTCGCCGTCACGCGCGGGCATGCTCAGCGGGCGATACCAGCATCGCTTCGGGTACACCATAAACGTCATGCCGCATGTCAAGGGCGGCACGGAGCACGGCCTGCCGCGAAGCGAGACCACGCTGGGCGAGTACCTCAAGGGCTGCGGGTATACGACGGGCGTCATCGGCAAGTGGCATCTTGGCGCGAGTAAGGCCCACAATCCCGTCAACAACGGGTTCGATTACTTCTACGGTTTCGCCCACGAGGGGCATTACTTCGTCCCGCCGCCTTACAAGGGCGTAACGACCCTCCTTCGCAAAAAGCCCCTGCCCGACGGCGCCAAGGGGCGATGGACCTCACCGGAAGGTAAACTGCTCTATCACGACATCCTGGGCAACGAGCCGCTGTATGACCTGCACAATCCGATCCTGCGCGGCCTGGACGTAGTCGACGAGCGCCGCTACCTCACCGACGCCTTCACCGACGAAGCCGCACAGTTTATCAAGAAGAACAAGTCCCGCCCATTCCTGCTTTACCTGGCCTACAGTGCGGTCCATAGCCCGCTCCAGGGCGCCGACGCATACATGAAAAAAATGGGCCACGTCAAGGACGTCCACCGTCGCATCTTCGCGTCGATGCTGGCCAATCTCGACGACAGCCTCGGGACCGTGCTGAAGACGATTCGCCAATGCGGACTGGAGCAAGACACGCTGATCTTCTTCCTCAGCGACAACGGTGGGCCGACAAAGGAACTGACATCGAGCAACCTGCCGCTGTCAGGGGGCAAGGGGTCATTAAGCGAGGGAGGCGTCCGCATTCCATTTATGGTGCAGTGGAAGGGAAAACTGCCTCGCGGAAAGGTCTACAAACGACCCGTGATCTCGCTGGACATATACGCCACCGCAGCCGCTGCCGCCGGACACCCGGCGCCGGGCGACAAGGTAGACGGCGTGGACCTGGTCCCGTACCTGACCGGACGAGCCAGGGGCGACCCGCACGCGGAGCTCTTCTGGCGCAGGCGCGGTAGCGTAGCCCTGCGCGCAGGTGACTGGAAACTCATCAAGCAGCCCGCTCGAGGCCGAAGCAAGGCGCCATGGCGCCTGTACAACCTGGCCGAGGATATCTCGGAATCCAAAGACCTCGCCGCAACCCGCGTCGACAAACTCAAGGACCTTCTTGCCCGCTGCAAGAAGTTCCAGCGTGAATTGAAATGAAACGAAGAGAATTCATTAGGACAGCAGCATTCGCCGCCGCAGCGTCAGTTTTGCCGCTGGCGCGTAATGCTGCGGCGGCACGTGACAAGACCAGGCCGATGAACGTTATCTTCATTCTGGCTGACGATCTCGGCTGGAGCGATACGACGCTTTACGGAAACACTTCGCTTTACAAGACCCCCAATATCGAACGTCTGGCCAAACGCGGGATGACATTTACGCGTGCTTATTCAAACAGCCCGCTCTGCTCACCGACGCGCGCGAGCATCCTGACAGGCCAGACCCCTGCGCGTCATGGTTCAACGGCGCCGGCGCATCACACAAAAGTTGTGCGGATGAAGGCCTCTGTCAGACCGTCGGCGCCTGGCTCAAAGAAAGCGATTGAAACCAACACGGTGACCCGGTTGGACACCGCCTTTCCAACGCTTGGAAAACTAATGAAGACCGCCGGGTACAAAACAGCCCATTTCGGCAAATGGCATCTCGGTCCGGAACCTTACAGCCCGCTTCAGCACGGTTTTGACGTCGACATACCGCACCATCCCGGGCCCGGTCCGGCCGGTAGTTACGTCGCCCCGTGGAGATTTCGGAAGTTTAAGGCGAACTATCCCGGCGAGCATATCGAAGACCGCATGGCCGCAGAGGCGACCAAATGGTTGAAATCCGTCGGTAAAGCCAAACCGTTCTTCATGAACTACTGGCAGTTTTCCGTTCACGCGCCGTTCGACGCCAAGAAGAAGCTGATCGAAAAATACCGCAAGGAGATCGATCCAAAGAGCCCGCAGAAATCTCCG
>JASLZV010000118.1 GCA_030754715.1 Phycisphaerae bacterium | reverse complement strand
ACCAGATGAGCCAGCAGGAGCGGGACCTCCACAGCCGCGACATAGCCGACCTGTACGTGGCCGTCGCCCGCAAATATGAACATTGTTCCATTTTCCTTGCGGGTCCGACCGGCCTCGGCCAGGACGACCTCGAGACAGAACACATGCGACAGTTGGAGACCATCCGCGAACTGTCCGGCATGGACTTTTTTCTGATGACCCACGGCGACGCAACGTGGTGGATACCTCAGGGCGACCAGATGATGGAGTTCGCCGGCAAACTCGCCGACGAACCCCAGGAGATGAAGGACCAGGCCGACCGTATGGTGGATGAGGCCCTGGTCAAGGGCCGGCGATTTCGCAAGCATGGCGTGATGGACGGCTTTGCCCTGTGCACCGATTACTGTTACAACGACAACCCCTTTCTCTCGCCAACGATGTTCGACGAATTCGTCACTCCATATCTCACTCGCCTGATCGCCGGCTATCGCCGGATGGGCTTTTACGTTATCAAGCACACCGACGGCAACATCATGCCGATCCTGGACTCGTTGGTCGCGGCAAATCCGCACGCGATTCACAGCCTCGACCCCCAGGCCGGCGTTGACATCGCCGAGGTAAAGCGCCTCGTGGGCCATAAGGTCTGCCTTATGGGCAACGTCAACTGCGGACTACTCCATACCGGCACGGACGAAGAAGTCATCGAATCGGCCCGCTACGCCCTCAAAAGCGGCATGCCCGGAGGTGGATACGTCTTTTGCACCAGCAACTCCCCCTATACGGGAATGCCCCTGGAGCGATACGAACTCATGCTTGACGTGTGGCGCAAGGAAGGAAATTACGACTGATTTTCCAAAGTCCTCCCGCCGCAGCCGGCCCCGGTGATTTCCGCCCTTGCTTTGGTGCAGGCAGCCAGATACAGTGACCCGCTACATCAACGATGGGCCGACCGGGAGCCTTCGGGCAGATTCTCAAGATTGCAATGAAAAAGCGGCGAGTATGGACAATCTGGTCTTTCTGAAAAACACCGACCCCCAAATCGCCCAGGCCGTCCGGGCCGAGCAGAGGCGCCAGGCAACCACGCTGGAACTGATCGCCTCGGAAAACCACGTTTCGGCGCCCGTCCTGGAGGCACTGGGCACGGTGCTGACCGACAAGTATGCCGAGGGCTACCCCGGTAAGCGATGGTACCGAGGCTGCGAGAACGTCGACACTGCCGAACAGATTGCCATCGAACGCGCAATTCAGTTGTTCGGCGCCGAGCACGCTAACGTTCAGCCGCACAGCGGCAGCAACGCCAACCTGGCAGTCTACATAGCCGCCTTGAAACCGGGGCAGAAGATAATGGGCATGGACTTGGCCCACGGCGGGCACCTGTCGCACGGGAAAATGAGCAATATCTCCGGAATCGTTTACAAAAGCGTTAATTATGGCGTGCGGAAAGATACTGAAACCCTCGACATGGACGAGGTCCGCAAGATCGCCTTGCGCGAGCGGCCGGATATCCTTGTCTGCGGCGCCTCGGCATATCCGCGACAAATCGACTTCGACGCGTTCGGCCAAATCGCTCGCCAAGTGGGCTGTCCCCTTCTGAGCGACATCGCGCACATCGCCGGACTGGTGGTTGCCGGCCTGCACCCAGACCCCGTACCGCACAGTGACTTCGTGACCACCACAAACCACAAGACACTCCGAGGGCCGCGGGGCGGAATCATCTTTTGCAAAAAACAGTGGGCCGACAAGATCGACGCAGCCGTCTTCCCCGGCATCCAGGGCGGTCCCCTTATGCACGTCATCGCCGCCAAGGCTGTCGCCCTGGCCGAGGCGATGCACCCAGGGTTCAAACATTACGCTCAAGCCATCCTCGACAATGCCGCAGCTCTCGCCCAAGAGTTGATGGCGCGCGGCTGGCGACTGGTCACCGACGGAACGGACAACCACCTCATGCTGATGGACCTTCGGCCCCGCCGACCGAACCTGACGGGCCACGAGGCCGCCATCCGGCTGACCCGAGCCAACCTGGTCGTTAACAAGAACGCCATACCGTTCGACCCGCGCGGACCGCTCCAACCGTCCGGCATACGCCTGGGCACTCCGGCAGTCACTAGCCGCGGGCTGCGCTGCGAACACATGGAACAGATCGCCGCGTGGATCGATCAGGTCCTCACTTGTCCCGACGGAGAGCAGGAAAAAACCACCGCCACCGTTGCCGGCGCTGTGGGGGAACTGTGCAGCCAATACCCGGTACCGAACAGCAGTTACTAAATTGCCTGATACACAACTCGAAAGACAAACGCCTAACGCTTTGGGAGCCAGGTAACATGAAAGAGGTTTATCGCATTCTGGATGCCAACTTCAACCGGGCCAGGGAGGCCCTTCGGGTGGCTGAGGACTGTGGGCGATTCGCCCTGAACGATCCGGCCATCACCGCCATGGCCAAGAACCTCCGCTCCGATCTGCAGGAAATACTGGCCGCCATGCCCGTCGCTGAGTTCGTCGTCTCACGCGACACCCCAGGCGACATCGGCACGGAACTGACTAGCCCCACCGAGGCGAAGCGACAGGGCTTGGCGGACGTGGCCACCGCCGCCTGCAAACGCTTGACGGAGTCTCTGCGAACCGTCGAGGAGTACGGCAAGTTGGTTGCTCCGGCCCAAACGTTGCGGATCGAGCGGATGCGATATGACGCCTATACGCTTGAGCAGCGACTCTGTGGGCGGCTGCTGGTGGGCCGGAAGTTCGCCGAGGTGAAACTTTTCATGCTCATCTCCTGCTGGATGATCTTCGAAAGAAACAAAAAACTCGGCAGCGTGCTGGCTACGGCGCGCGCCGCCGTCGCCGGCGGTGTCGATGCGATCCAACTTCGCGAAAAGACGCCGAACATCAACGACGACCAGTTCCTGGCCCTGGCGGCAGAACTCCGCGAACTCACCGACGAGACAGGCAAAATCCTGATCATCAACGACCGCCCCGACATAGCTGCGATCGTGGGGGCCGACGGAGTGCACCTGGGCCAGCACGACCTGCCCATTGCCGAATCGCGGCGACTGCTGCGCCCCGGGGCAATCGTGGGGCGTAGCACGCACAGCCTCGCACAGGCCCGCGCCGCCGTACAGGAAGGCGCCGACTACATCGGCCTCGGACCGATGTTCGACACCGATACCAAAGACGCCGGGCCAATCGTGGGGCCGGAACTCCTGAAACAGGTCACCGCCGAAGTCTCGCTGCCCATCGCAGCCGTCGGCGGTATTAATGTCGCCAACGTCGGGCAGATCGTCCAGACCGGCGGCAAATGCGTAGCCGTCTGCTCGGCGCTCTGCCAAAGCGCCTCGTATCAGGATATCAAAACCGCCGCCCAGGCCATCAAGGTCCAGATGACGTCGGAAGAATAAGAGCCCTTCGCTTTTACAGGATACTTTTGGGGGGTAAAAAGCGGGCGACAAACACGTGATGCGTGGGGGGAGACGCACCAGAGTCGTGCCTGCCGCCCATTTTTGAATTCGAAAAGGTCTGCCGCGCCACCCCGACTGCCAGAGCCCCCAGACCGCAAGCCCAAAGGGCTCCCACCGTCCGGGCCGGGACAGCCGACCCTTTCCGATTCATGCCGTCAACTCAATATATTTTAAGGTTCAATTGGACCGATATCAAGCCAAAACGAAGAACAAAAGGCCTTTTGGACGGACAAGTTTAGAAACGCCCGGACCGCCCCGCCGCCGGGACCGATCAATGCGAACGCTTGATTATCAGGTACTTGAGCCTGTCTTGGTCTTGGACCTCTTCCGGCGTGCGGGAGCTTGTTTACTGTCGTCTGGCGCCTTCAGAGCGATCTTAAGCACCTCGTTGACGTTCTTGACGAACCGGAACTTCATGCCCTTTTTCGCCTCGGACGGCACGTCGGGCATGTCCTTGCGGTTGCGATCGGGCAGGATAACGGTCTTGATACCCGCAAGTTTGGCGCCCAGTACCTTTTGTTTGACCCCGCCGATCGGAAGGACCAGCCCACGCAGCGTGATCTCGCCGGTCATGGCTACGTCGGGCCGCACCGCACGGTTGGTCAGCAGGCTCGTCAAGGCGATAAACATCGCAATGCCGGCCGATGGCCCATCCTTCGGCACTGCGCCGGCCGGCACGTGCACGTGTATGTCGAGCCCCGCCACGTCTCGGCCGTCGATGCCCAATTTGTCGGCCGAACTCTTGATCAGGCTCAGGGCCGCCTGGGCCGACTCACGCATAACCTCGCCGATCTGCCCGGTAAGCGTCAACGTGCCTTTTCTGGAAAAAGCGGGATACCCCGTCGCTTCGATGAAGATGATATCACCGCCGGTGGGCGTGTAGGCCAAAGCGGTTACCACCCCGGGGACGGAGGCACGCAAGGCCAGTTCGCTCTCGTATTTCGCCGGCCCCAGCAGTTTGGCGACCAGCCCCGCCGTGATGGTCCGCGATCTTGTCTTTCCCGCGACCACCTCAGCCGCCACGCTGCGGCAGATCGTGCCGATCTGGCGTTCCAGTTCTCGCACGCCGGCCTCCCGGGTGTAGTTGCTGATGATGCTTTGGATAGCCGGCGCCGTCCAGCGGGCCAGCCCCGCCGTCAGCCCGTTCTCGCTCAACTGCCTCTTGACGAGATACTTCTGCGCAATGTGCATCTTCTCCCGCTGCGTGTACCCGGGCAGTTCGATGACCTCCATCCGGTCCCGCAGGGCCGGCGAAACCGGCGCCATGTAATTGGCCGTGCCAATAAACAGTACCTTGGACAGGTCGTACGGCACGTTAAGGTAGTGGTCCTGAAAGGTGCTGTTCTGGGCCGGGTCGAGTACCTCCAGCAGGGCTGAGGTGGGATCGCCGCGGAAGTCCGCCCCGACCTTGTCCAATTCGTCAAGCATGAACACGGGGTTGTTTGTCCCGGCTTTGCGGATCTCCTGTACGATCCGACCGGGCATGGCGCCGATGTACGTTCTGCGGTGTCCGCGCAGTTCCGCCTCATCACGCATACCACCCAGGCTCATGCGGATGAACCTACGTCCAAGGGCGCGCGCGATGGACTGGCCCAGTGACGTCTTGCCTACACCCGGCGGGCCCACGAAGCACAGGATCGGACCTCGCGACTCGGGCGCAAGTTTGCGAACGGCCAGGTATTCCAGGATGCGACGCTTGACCTTCTCAAGGTCGTAGTGGTCCTGGTTGAGGATTCGACGGGCCCGATTCACGTCCAGTTTGTCTTTGGTGGCCTTGCTCCAGGGAACCTCGGTTATCCAGTCCAGATAGGTGCGAATCACGTTGTACTCGGGGCTGGCGGTGGGTATCTTCTCCAGACGTCCCAATTCGCGGCTGGCTTCGGACTTGATGGCTTCGGCCATGCCCGCCGCGTCGATCCGCTCTCGCAGGTCTTCAATCTCGATGGTCTTGTCGTCCGTCTGGCCCAGTTCCTTCTGGATCTGCTTCAGTTGTTCCTGGAGGAAGTATTGCTGCTGTGACTTGTCGATGCTGTCCTTTACACGCCCCTGGATCTTTTGGGACAGTTCCAGGACGTTGAGTTGCTCCTGAATAGCCACTCCGACCTGGCGGAGGCGTTCGGTCACTTCCGTCTCTTCCAGCAGCCGCTGCTTGACGGATAATTCCATCTGCAGGTTGGCCGCTAGAAAGTCCGCCAGGGCCCCAGGTTCTTCGATGTTGTTGATGACCATGGCGGCCTCTTGGGGAATGCTGGGGGACAGTTCGACCACGCGGGCAGCCAGGTTGCGCGCGTTGACCTCCAGGGCAAGGGCCTCGGTGCTGGGGGTGTGGGTCTCCTGCAGCACACTGACGCGAGCCTGGAAGAACGGCTCGCGACCCAGCCACTGTTTGATCCGCACGCGGCTCATCGCGTGGACGATGATGCTCTGGTTGCCGCCCTCCAGCCGCAGCAATTTCACCACCGCCACCGCTGTACCCACCTGGTAAAGGTCATCGCTGGTGGGATCCTCCACTTCGACATCTTTCTGGCAGACCGTGACGATCACCTTCTGTTCGGGCAGAACCGTCTCGATCAGGTGGCGCGACCTGTCACGCCCAATGGCCAGCGGGATCACCGTTCCGGGAAACAAAACCATGTTGCGCACGGGCAGAACAGCTAGTTCGGGTGGAACAACAATCCCCGCATCCGAACCGGCCTCGCCCGCCGCGGACTCACCTGTCGCGGGCCTCGACCCGGCCGGCCGAACGACGACTTTAGACTCTTCAGCCGTAATCACCTTCGGCTTGTTATCCGCTTTGTCGGTCATGATCCCACCGCA
>JASLZV010000117.1 GCA_030754715.1 Phycisphaerae bacterium | reverse complement strand
AGTGAAGGCATAGTCGTCTTGGCTGGCCGATGGGAAGGCCACCTCGATGTGCTTGAACCCGATCCGGCACAGCATCCGGAAATACTCCAGTTTCGCCTCCGGCCCCAGCGGGTTCGGCAGAGCCTGGTTGCCGTCGCGCAGGTCCACCGAGCACCATATCGGCGACTTGGTGATCGTTCGCCCCGGCCACTGGCGGTCCGGCAGGTCGACACCCGCTGGGGCTGCGTACTTGTGGCTCTTGCTTTTGTGGCTGGACATCATTGCACACCTGCCTTTCGGGCATTCTAGCCCAATTTGCGGCACAAGTATAAAAAACCCCCACAATCCGTAACAGATTGCGGGGGCCTGGCAGTTTTGGCTTTGCGTTCGCAATCCGTCAGCGCACAACAAGGGCCCGCAGTAAAAGCAGGCCGTTATTATCGCGTTGACGAATCATATTTTTGCCCTCACAGTGCATTATTACCAATCAGGCCGATTAATGCAAGGAAAAACTGCTTTCACCTGAAAAAACTGAAAATTGGGGCGACCCGCCTGAGCGGGCCGCCCTTGTTGGCTCCCGCGGGGCGGCTGCACAAACAGCTTCCGCGGGCGTCCACTGCACTCACCCTAGCCGGGGATCCTCCACAGTTCCACCAGCCGCCGGTCTTGTCCACGGCGCCCTCCAGATAGTTCATCGGCCGGTGGGGTTGAGGCTTTAATTGCGCGGCAAAAAGATTCTCACAGTATCCGTCCCGGCCAGGACGGGCGGAGATATTCGGTTTTCGGACCCCGCTCCACGCGGTATAGTGTCTACTTTGCCCGTTGGCCGGAGAGACCATTGGACGATCTGCTTGCGAGTCTGAACGACCCTCAGCGGGAAGTGGTAACACACGTGGACGGCCCGATGCTTGTGTTGGCCGGCGCCGGGTCGGGGAAAACCCGCGCAATCACCTATCGCCTGGCCTACCTCATCCGGCACGACACGCCCCCGTGGAACGTGCTGGCAATCACCTTCACCAACAAGGCGGCTGAGGAAATGCGACGACGCGTCGAGGCGCTCAATACACCACGCGGCGCCACGCTGTGCACCTTCCACTCGTTGTGCGCCGCCCTCCTGCGGGAGTTCGCCGACCGGGCGGGCATCCGCCCCAACTACTCCATCTACGACCGCGACGACCAGGTACGGCTGGTCAAGGAGGCGATGACCCGCGCAGCCGTTCCCGTTGCAGCCGTCGTGCCGACCCGTGTGCTGGCCAAAATCTCACACGCCAAGAACAGCCTCCAGACGCCCGCCGCCCTCGCCGAAGCAGCCGCCGGCGACCGGGACCGCCAGGTAGCCGAGGTGTACCGACGCTACGAGGAACTACTTACCGCCAACAACGCACTGGACTTCGACGACCTTCTGCTGCGGATGGCTTTTGTGCTGCGCGACAACGCCGACGTCTGCGAACTGCTGGGCCGCCGCTACCAATACGTGATGATCGACGAGTATCAAGACACCAATCACGCCCAGTATCTGCTGGCACGAGCGATTACGCTGCGACATCGCAACCTGGCCGTCACCGGAGACCCCGACCAGAGCATCTACGCCTGGCGAGGCGCCGACATCAGCAACATCCTGGAGTTCGAGAACGACTATCCGGACGCAAAGGTCATCCGAATGGAGGAAAACTACCGCTCCACCCGCGCCATCCTTCACACAGCCTCAAACCTGATTACACACAACGTCATGCGCAAGGACAAGGCCCTCTGGACGCAGCGCCCCGGCGGGCCGAACGTCCGGCTGCTGTATTGCAACGACGAGCACGATGAGGCCGCGCGCGTCGCCGGCCGCATAGGCAAACTCCGCGACGCCGGGGTACCCTGCGAAAACATCACCGTGTTCTACCGCCTCAACAGTCTCTCACGAGTTATCGAGCAGGCGTTCCTCGCCGCCGCACTACCGTACCGGGTGGCGCGCGGCCTGGAGTTCTTCAACCGCAAAGAGGTCCGCGACCTCCTGGCCTATCTGAAGTTATTGGTCAACCCAGACGACGATGTCAGTTGCCTGCGCATCATCAACACACCCGCCAGGGGCATCGGCTCGGTCACCATCGACCACCTGCGCCGCCACGCCCGGCGGGGCGGCGGGGCGATTCTGTCCACCTGCGCCTGCGGCCTGCAGGCCGGCCTCAAGCCCCCGGCCGCCAAAAAGGCCCTGGCCTTTGCCAAACTCATCGAATCACTCCAGGGGCTGCTGGAGGCGCCTGTCCCGGACGTCGTCAACCACGTGATCGAGGAGGTCGACTTCCGACAGGCCCTGGCCAGCCGCGAGGAACCCAGGGACTCACCGACCTGGGCGAACGTCATGGAACTGGTAAACACGGCCGCCGAATTCGACCAGGCCCGACAGGGCGGTTCGCTGGCCGAGTTCCTGCATCAGGTCTCGCTGGTCTCCGACGCCGACCACTTCGACGGCGGCGACGGGGCCGTCACCCTCATGACACTACACGCGGCAAAGGGCCTGGAGTTTCCGGTCGTCTTTATCGTCGGCTGTGAAGACAGCCTGCTGCCGCTGAAACGCGGAGACGAGCCCGATAAATGGTCGCAGGCCTCACGGGCGCGATACGAGGAGGAGCGGCGGCTGGCCTTTGTCGGAATGACTCGTGCCATGGATGAGTTGACCCTCTCCTGCGCCCGCCGGCGCATGGTGCGAGGCCGCACCACGCCGCAGGCCGCCTCGCCGTTCCTGGAGGAGATCGGGACCGACTTTGTGACGGTCGAGGATCTCACCACGCCCGCCCCGTCGGCCGCCGCACATCGGCGCCTCGCCGGGCGATTCTACACCGACGGGAGCTCCGACGCCGACCAGCGGCGCATCATCGAAGCCATGGAGGTCGACGCCGAGCAGTACGTGCCCTCTCAATACACCTACCTCCGCCCTGGATGCCGCGTGTATCATCCCAAGTTCGGCCCCGGCTTGGTTACCAACATGGGCACACAGCGATGGCCGGATACGCGAATCGACGTCCTCTTTGACGACTGCGGCCCCAAACGAATCGTCCTGAAGCATGCCGATCTCGAACTGATTGGCCAATGACCCGCTTGGCGGGCAACCTTCATCACCCTAGCATTTTTCGGCGCGTCGCCGCAGCAGGCAGCAGGCAGAGCATCCCCGCGTGAAGTTGGTTGTGGTGCGCCACGCACAGCCACCGCACCTCCAGCGGGTGGCCGTAGTCCTCGTGGTGCGCGTGGATGCGCCTTTGCGACGGGTGCGCCCCACAGACCTCGCAGGGCCCTCGGACCAGGTCGCCCGTGATGATGCCCGCCTTCACCACGATCTGCGCGTCGATCTTGTGTCTGTTCCGGCGACGGTACTTCGCGTGGTACGCCAGCACTCGGCCGCGGTTGGCCGCATAGTGGCGTCTGCCCGCCGCCCGTGCAGCCTCCAGGTTGGCCCGTCGCCACCTTCGTCGCCTGGCCCTGGCCCCCTCCGGGTCCTGCCAATACCGACGGCGCCTCCGGGCGTTAATCCGTAAGCCGGTTTGCCTTTTCCCACGCACGCTTGGCCGCCTGGCGGCACGCCTTGCATATCCCGCAGCGACCGTCTTTCGTCCGCCGGTCAACATGGAAATCCGACAGGCATTTGACCTCCTCGCACGTCTTGCATGCCTTTTTGAGGACCGGTCCGTCGCCCGGGCAATCCTCCCCCCAGGACGCCAAGGCCGCACGGGCGGCATTATTTGCAGGTCTTTCTTGCGGCCGCACTTACGAAGGCCCCTGGGACAAACGTGAGGGATCGAAAACGGACTAACTACTTGTTTGGCAGGTTGTTACGAATACATAGCGAAACGCGGCCCCTCGCGGGCCACAGGCTCAGGTCCCGAAAATTGCTTGCCTCCCCGGATACTTACTTTATGACGAAACGCGCGCGATTTACACAATCGAAAATAAAAAAATAGGAAAATTTCTACCGCCACGCCCGCCCAACCTGTCACCGCGGGGGGAGGTGAGATACCACTGATTGATTTGCCCGCAATTGGCCGATCATCGTTGCATGGCCACTGCGCCTGTGGTAGGTTTTTGTCGGCTTCGCCGCACTTACACGGACAAGCGGCCAAACGCTCCAAGGTGGATAATCGGATGATGAAACGAACGTGTTTTTCAGGTTTTCTGGCGGCACTTGCGGTACTTCCTGCCGCCGTCGGTCTGCCCGGCTGCGTCGGCACTGGGCCGATGGATCCGCGCGTAATCGCCCGCTACCAGCGCGAGATGGCCGCCCGCTCGCCCTCCCGCCGCACCAGAGACGGCCAGGATCTCGGCCTCCTCCGCCCGGCGCCGCAAAAGGGCGTCAAGCCGCTGGAAGTCGAAGAGGTAAAAGACGCCGACGGCAAAGTCGTTAAACATATCATCCGCCTCAGCCTCGACCAGGCCGTCATGCGCGCCCTGGCAAACAACCCACAAATCCAGGTCGTCAGTTTCAACCCCGCCATCAGCCGCCAGGAGATGACACAGGCTGCCGCCGACTTCGACTACATCTTCTTCGGCGCCTACTCCCTGGACAAGACCGACGAACGCACGAACAGCATCTTACTGGCCGGCAGGACCGACACGCGGAGGTGGCAGGCCGGCTTCCGCCAGAAGACCGTCACCGGGGCCGAGTGGGCCGTCGCGTGGAACCACACTCGCAGTTGGAACAACGCCGGCTTCAGCGTCTTTGCCACCGAGTACGAGCCGACCATCAGTTTCGAAATCACCCAGCCGCTCCTGCGCGAGGGATGGTTGGATTACAACCTCTCAAGGCTCCGCATCGCGCGGCTTGACCACAAGTCCTCGCTGGCCGCTTTCCGCCAGAGTGTCGAATCGACCATCACAGACGTGTATCTGACCTACTGGCGCGTCGCGCAGGCCCGCCGCGAAGTGGAGATTCAGGAAAAACTGCTCGAAAAAACCGCCGAAACCTACCATCGCGTCATGGAACGCTACAAGGCCGGCCTGGATGCCACCAAGGTGCAGACCAAGCAGGCCGAAAGCGCCGTCGCCTCCCGGCAGGCCGTCCTGATCCGAGTGCGAAAGGACATTCACGACACCCGGGAGGCGCTCGGCCTCTTACTGGACGACCCGCAGATAAACGTCCTGGGTTACTATGACATTGTCCCCACCACAACCATGTCCGACACGCCGATACACGTGGACGCAGCCGACCAGTTAGCCGCCGCCCTGCGGAACAGCCCCATGCTGGCACAGGCGCGCCTGGCGATTCAGGCTGCCGGAATCGAAGTGAAGGTGGCCCGCAACGAAACCCTCCCGAAGTTGGACGTGAAGGCCACCACCACACTCCAGAGCCTGGCCGCTCGACCCCACACCGCCGACAGAATGCTCGGCAGCGGCGACTACGCCGGTTACGGCATCGGGCTGGAACTGGAGTATCCCATCGGCAACCGACAGCGCCTCGCGCAACTGCGCCTCCGCCGCCTGCAATACCGGCAGGTCGTCGCGTCTCTGCAGAACACCGCCGACCAGATAGCCGCCGCCATTCGCCAGCGAGTCCGGGAGATACACACCTCCTGGGAAGAACTGCAACTCCAGAGGGTGGCGGTGGCAGCCGCTAGGGTGCAACTCCAGGCACTGGAGGACACCGAGGAAATTCGAGGCCGTCTGACCCCTGAGTTTCTGGAGTTGAAGTTGTCGGCACAGGAATCTCTGGCCGATGCCGAGCGAAACGAACTACAGGCGCTTGTGGACTACAATTCGGCGATGGTGGAACTGCGGCGGGAGACCGGAACGGTCCTGGACCTGCCTCGCGTCAAGATCTCCTTCAGCGGCCGCGAGTAACCGCGAACCCCGCCAACTCCGCGAACTGTTTTTCAATAACGGCCGGCGCCGATTTGTCGACCTTCGTGTCCTTTGTGGTCCCTGCGTCCTTCACGCCGCTGGCGACACACTTTGCCCTTTGGGGAATCCCTGATCTGGGGTATAATGCCTCTGTCCCATACTGATTGGGGAGCGGCGGGGTAACCATATTTGCGGAGCAAGGGTGTTTTTGCTGCTTCGCACCTGCCTCAGGGCCGCCCGGCCGCGTGCCCATGTAGTAGCGTGTCTCTGGGGCCGTGGTTCGAGAAAGGTGCGGAATCATGAGAGTCACACAGAGGTTCCTGCTGCCGACATGCGCCATCCCGCTGCTGGCTCTTTCGGTTCCGGATTTGTCCCTGTTATCGTCCGTGCTGTCAGTAACGCTGCTTTGCGCTGTTTCGTCGGCCCCCGGTGGAAGCGGCGATTACTTCGGCCTTGGCCAAAGCAATCAG
>JASLZV010000116.1 GCA_030754715.1 Phycisphaerae bacterium | reverse complement strand
GGTTGGACATGCCCTTCGCCTTACTGACCTGCCAGGTTTGACGCTGGGGCAGTCAAGCCTGCATCAAAGCACCCCGCGTCGGAGGGCGCGGGGTGCTTTTTTGGGGGACTACCAGCGATTCGGACGTAGGATAAAGGGTCGGTTGAAGCCGTCGAGTCCATCGTATATGATACCTGCTTATCGTGTTGTCGCTTGAGATTCTTCAAACCGATGGCAAGGCTCGCGTGGGTCGGCTGACCACAAGCTGCGGGGTGGTCAATACGCCCCTGTTCATGCCCGTGGGGACGGCCGGCGCGGTCAAGGGCGTCACGCCCGCGCAACTCCACGCTGCGGGCGTGGAAATGGTGCTGGCCAATACATATCATCTCATGCTCCGTCCAGGCGCCGAGGTGGTAGCCGATCTTGGCGGGCTGCACGCTCTCATGGGCTGGACCGGGCCGCTTCTGACCGACAGCGGCGGATTCCAGGTGTTCTCGCTGGGGCACCTGTGCGAAATCGACGACGAAAAGGTGGTGTTCCGGTCGCACATTGACGGGGCGCCGGTGGTGCTGACACCCGAACGGGCGGTCGAGATCCAGCAACTGCTGGGGGCTGACCTGATCATGCAGTTGGACGAATGCCCGCCCGCCGACGTCAGCCACAGCCAGGTGGCTAGAGCCGTTCGGCGATCTGTCGCCTGGGCCAAACGCGGCAAGGCCGTCTGGGAGGCTTCGAGGCGCACCCACCCCCAGGCGCTGTTGGGTATTCAGCAGGGCGGCGTGTTTGAAGACCTGCGCGAGCAAAGCGCCGCGGCGCTGGTGGAACTGGACCTGCCTGGATACGCCATCGGCGGCCTGAGCGTCGGTGAAGGCCACGACGAGATGGTGCGGGTGTTGGACCGGATAGACGGGCAATTCCCGGCCGACCGGCCCAGGTATCTCATGGGTGTCGGCGAGCCGCGGGACATTCTGGCGGCCGTCGCCCGCGGTGTTGATATGTTCGACTGTGTCCTGCCCACCCGCAACGCCCGCAACGCACAGGCATTCACATGGAACGGACGAATACGCTTGAGGAACGCGCGCTGGAGAAGCCAGGCCGACCCGCTGGATGCGCACTGCCGGTGCTACACCTGCCGTAATTTTTCCAGCGGGGCCCTGAGGCACTTGTTCATGGCCAGGGAAATGCTTGCCCCGACGCTGCTGACGATCCACAACCTGCAATTTTTCGCTCAGTTCATGGCGGCGATCCGGCAGGCCATCGCCGAAGGCAAACTTGAGCCTCAAACGCGCCAGTGGATTGCACAGATGTATAACTCCGATGAAAAGGAAGAGAATAACCAAGACTAGATAAGAGATGTGCGGGCTTTTCGTTTGACCGGCGAGTGGAAATGCGGCACAATCCCGCCTTCGTAGCGGCTGTGCAGGATCCTGTCAGGTGCACGCGTGGGGCCCGAAGGGGCGGCCGTATAGAATGTATTTTGATGCTTGCGGAAGAACAAGATAGCAGTTAACCGTAATGGAAAGGGAAAACGGTATGAACCGAGCAAAGAGTCTTGGGCTGATCCTTGTTGCAAGTGCCTTCTTGGCGGCTGTAACGTCCGTGGCCCACTCGCAAGATGCGCCCAAGACCTCCAACGACGTCCCTGTCCTGGAAAAATCTCAGGTGGACGAAGAGGACAGCGGTGACGTGGCCGGCGACACGGTCGGTGACAAGGCTGGCGACAAGGCGGCTGGTACGGGTCGTGTCAAGGTGGGCAAGAAGAAACCTCCCGGTGGCCTTTTTGGCGACCAGACGACGATGCTGGTCGTGATGGTCGGTGGGATGCTGCTGCTGTTCTTCTGGATGGGACGCGGCAAGCGTAAGCAGGAGTCCAAGCGCCGGCAGATGCTGGCCGGGCTCAAGAAGGGCGACAAGGTTACCTCCATCGGGGGGATCGTTGGGACGATTATAGAGGTGCGAGAGAGCGAGGTCACCATGAAAGTGGATGAAAACAACAACATCCGCATGCGGTTTGCCCGCTGGGCGATCCGCGGCATAGGCGAAGAGGCCAAGGAAGAGAAGCCCGAGGACCGGAAGTAGGCCCCCCACAAGCTCGGCGTTCCGCCGATGGAGCGGTTCGGCAATCAGTTCGATTACATCATCTGCCTGGCGGGGTGGCCCGTGGGGTTGAGGATCAGGTCTTTCATCGTCGCGGCAAGATTGTCGGAGCTCAGGCCGGTCTCCGCCAACTGCTGACTCCGCGAGGCATGAGTGATGAAGCGGTCCGGCAGGCCCACCAGGCGAATGTTCGAAGCGCTCAGCCCCCGCTCGGCGGCCAGTTCCAGCACGGCCGAGCCAAATCCGCCAATGGCGGCGTGGTCTTCACATACGACCACCGGCTTGGGGCGGGAAATCAGATTGCCAATCATCGCCGCGTCAAGCGGTTTGGCGAACCGCGCGTTTACGACGCCCACCGATAAGTCCTCTCTATCCTGGAGGATCTTTGCAGCCGCCACGGCCGCCTCGACTACCGCGCCGTAACACAGGAATGCACCGTCGGGGCCTTCGCGGATGACCCGTGCGGACCCGAGTTCAAACGGTGGACAGGGACCGGGCAGGTCTTGGGGCACTTCGTCGCGCGGATATCGGATGGCGGCGGGGGTTTCCAGCGACAGCCCCAGGGTCACCGCGGCCCGCAATTCAGATGCATCGGCCGGGGCCATCAAGACCATCCCCGGCATGGTCCGCAGCATCGCCACGTCCATCATCCCCTGATGGACCGCCCCGTCCGAACCGACCAGGCCCGCCCGATCCATGCATAGCAGAACGGGCAGTTTCTGCAGACACACATCGTGGAATACCTGATCCATCGCCCGCTGCATGAACGTGGAGTAGATAGCCACCACGGGCCTCAACCCGCCCCTGGCCAGTCCGGCGGCCATCGCCACCGCGTGCGACTCGCTGATCCCCACGTCAATGCAGCGATCGGAGAATTCCTGGCGGAATTTGACCAGGCCGGTGCCGTCGGGCATCGCGGCGGTGATGACGACGATCCGCTCGTCGGCCCGGCCGGCCTCCACCAGGGTGTCGGAGAACACCTGCGTCCACGTGGCCCGGGCCTTGGGCGCGAAAACCACCCGCCCGTTCTCCACGGTGTAGGCTGATGGGCTGTGAAAGCGGCAGGGGTCTTCCACGGCATACTGGCAGCCGAGCCCCTTGACCGTGTGGGCGTGGAGAATAACGGGGTTGTTCACCTTGGCCAGGCGGCGAAGGACACGGATGAGTTGTGGGATGTTGTGCCCGTCCACCGGACCGAAGTACCCCAGCCCAATCGCCTCAAACGCCTGCCGCCCGTGGATGGAGGCCTTCAGGCCGTCCTTGAGGTTCTGCAGGGCGTCGTGAATCTCATCACCCAGGGGCAGGTGCTGGAGGATGTTTTCGGTGGAGTGTTTCAGGCCGCTGTAGGCCTGGGTCAACCGGATCCGGTCGAGCGCCTGGGCCATCCCGCCGCGGGTGTGGTCGATGGCCATCGAGTTGTCGTTCAGAACCACCAGGAACTGGCGTCTAAGCGGTGCCAGGTTGTTGATGCCCTCCAATGCCAGACCGTTGGCGATGCTGGCATCGCCAACGACGGTGACGATCTTGGTGTCGGCTTTGAGGTGCCGGTCCGCCCAGGCCAGCCCTGCACCCGTGGAGATCGCCGTCCCGGCGTGCCCGGTGGCGAACAGGTCGTAGAAACTTTCGGCAGGGGCCGGGAAACCGCTGAGGCCGCCCGCCTGGCGAAGCGTGTCGAAGGCCTCATTGCGTCCGGTCAGAAGTTTGTGGGCGTAGCATTGATGCCCAACGTCCCAAAGGAGGCGGTCGCGGGAGAAGTCAAACACGTAATGCAGCGCAATGGTCAACTCTGCGATCCCCAGGTTGCTGGCCAGGTGCCCGCCCTGCCTGCTGACCACCTCGACGATCCGCTGGCGCAATTCGTCAGCCAGTTGGTTTAACTCCTCCTCACTCAACCGACGCAGTTGGTGCGGTGTCTTTATGCGGCCAAGTATCTCCGAAGATTTCATTGCCCTGGTATCCTATCCGATCACGGTCCCTAAAGCCCGCCTGCCGGCTGTGCCTATTATACGCGATGGCCCTGTTGGCCTTCAGTTCATCGCGAAGTTCTTGTGTGTTCACCTTTCCGAAGGTGACGCCGCCGCAAACGACTTGTCGGGCGGCCTCCGCAGGACAAGTATTGGTCACGCCGAAGGTTTTTCATCCTCAACGATACTGTACCGCTCGATGCTCCTGTCTTCGAAAATGGAGTCATCGGGATACTGGCGGTTTGTGACCTCCTCAATCACGGCGCCGTCCCGGGAGGTGAACTTGTGCCATGTTCCCGGTTTCATCGTGATCTGGTCGCCGGCCTTCATCTGAGTCTGTTCCCCGTTCGCCCACATAGTGACCGCGCCCTTCATAATAAAGAAGGTCTCATTGATTTTTTCATGGTAATGGTTCGGACACGTCTGTCCGGGAAAGAGCACAAGCCACTTCGAGGCATACTCCACCTCGGATACACGGATGATCACTGCCAGCCCCAAGTTGCGGAAGTCGCCTTTCCCGAAATCCATCATCTTGATCTCGTGCGCCGGGGCGAGCACTATGCCCGCCTCCCCCAGAATATGCCTTGTCGCCTCGCGGGCCTGTTCCATGGGTTGCTTCTTCACTTCGGTTTCCTTTCCCGGCTCGACTTGTGGTACAAGGCCCCAACGGGGGGTTCCCGAAAAAGCCCTTCACCACCCCAGCGCGTAGGCGATTTTGTTCTTCGCCGAGGCGCCGCCGAGGATCAGGCCGCCGGCCTTGTCATAGCGAATACCGAGCACCTTGCCGTTCACCCAGTCCCCGATAACGGTTGCTTTGTGCCCGCGCCGCCGAAGTTCCTCAATCACGTCGTGTGGAATTCTACCTTCGGCCCTCATGCCTCCCGGCCGGGCCGTCCGAGGATAAAACGAGGATGGAAAGTGCTCACAGTGGACCGTCGGGGCGTCCAGGGCCTCCTGAACGTCCATGCCGAACTCCACGTAGTTGAGGAAGAACTGCAGCGTCCATTGGTCCTGACAGTCGCCGCCGGGCGTACCGAAGACCATAAACGGCTCACCGTCGCGGGTCACCAGCGACGGCGTCAGCGTGGCCCGCGGTCGCTTGCGAGGGACCAGGGCGTTGGGGCGCTCGGGATTGAGGTAGAACATCTGCCCGCGCGTCCCCAGGGGGAAACCCAAACCTTCCACGACCGGAGAACTCTGAATCCACCCCCCGCTGGGTGTGGCCGAGATCATATTGCCCTCCCGGTCCACCGCGTCCAGATGGGTGGTGTCCGCCAGGTATGCCTTGCCGTCGCCCGCCTCGGGGCTTTGCCCTGCGGCCAGACCCAGCGCCCGTCGATTGTCCGCCAGCACGTCAAAGGTCGCATAGGCGGGGATGCCCCCGCCCGTGTCCCCAGGCCGCAGGTCCTTCGAGGCCTCAGGACCCACCAGGTCACGGCGTTCGGCGGCGTATTGCTTTGAAAGCAACACATCCAGCGGCACCTCGTCGAAAAGGGGATCGCCGTAATATGCCTCGCGATCGGCGAAGGCCAGTTTCGCGCACTCGATCAGCGTATGGAGGTACTCCGGGGAGTTGTGCTCCATGGCCTTCAGATCGAAACCTTCCAGAAGGGTCAGTTGCTGAAGGAAAACAGGGCCCTGAGTCCAGGAGGAGCATTTGTACACGTCCAGACCACGATAGTTCACCGTGATCGGTTCCTCCACAGCAGCGTGCCATTCAGCCATGTCTTCATAGGAAAGCAGACCGGTGTGGGTCTTGCCGCTGTTGTCCTCGACGGCGTTCTTGGCGATAAAATCGACGATGTGCTCGGCGATGGGACCCTTGTAGAAGACGTCCCGAGCGGCTTCGATGCCCGCAACTCGCCCCTTATGCCCGGCGTCCTGCTCTGCCTTGCACAGGAGCCTCATGCTATTGGCCCAATCCGTGTTTCGGATGATCTGGCCCAGTTGCGGGACGCGCCCATCGGGGCAATAGATCCGGCCGGTCGTGGGATATTGCCGCGTGAACTTCTCTTTGCAGGGGATCACTTTTGTCAGCACGCGTTCGTGAACAGGAAAGCCGTTTTCGGCCAATTCAATGGCCGGCTGAAGCACTTGCGAGAGGCCCATCGTTCCGAATCGCCCCAGCGCTAAGGCCCACGTATCAACCATGGCCGGAACACATGCCGGCAGGTAGCCGTCACCGGGAATCATATCGATATCGTGCCGGCGGCACCATTCGATTGTGAAGGCCGCCGGTGACCA
>JASLZV010000115.1 GCA_030754715.1 Phycisphaerae bacterium | reverse complement strand
AAGGACCGCAAAAAGGAGACCCTCGACGCCTTCTTCGCGGGCATGAGCGACGAGCAAAAGCAGCGGCTGGAAGCGATTGCGATGGACATGTGGCGGCCGTACATCACGTCGGTCCAAGAGGCCGTCGGCCACGTGAAGATCGTCTTCGATCTGTTCCACGTGGTGGCCGCGTTCAACAAGGTCATCGACAAGGTGCGGATCACCGAGAAAGCCAAGGCCTCCAAGGAGCACAAAGACGTCTTCCTGGGAGCGAAGTACCTGCTGCTGAAGCGGAACGTTCGCAAGAAGACCCATCGCCAGCACCTCAAGCAGTTGTTGGACTTGAACGAGACGCTTTCGGAAGTCATGGTGCTGCGGGACAAGCTCCCGCAGATCTGGCGCTATCGTCACCCCTGGTACGCCGGGAGAGCCCTGGACGACTGGTGCGGTTTGGCCCGTGCCGTAGGCCATCCGGCCGTGGCGGCGTTCGCCGACATGCTGGAACGTCATCGCCAAGGCATCCTGAACCACTGCGAATACCCCATCCACACGAGCAAACTCGAGGGCGTCAACAACAAGATCAAGGTGATCAAACGTGAAGCCTACGGCTACCATGACGAACGCTACTTCTCACTCAAAGTCAAGCAAGCCTTCGACCCGGACTACAGCAACTGATTCGGAGAAGAACCGAAAAAGGTAACTCTTCAGCCGTTTGCAACGGTTTTGGAGGGCAGTGGGGGTAGCGTACCGGTAGAGAGGTAGGTCCGCAAGGCTTGCGGGATCACCGTCAGCGGATCGTGGCCGCGTAGCTTGAGCGTGCGGTAGATGCTCATCAAGACGGCTTGCGCGGCCGCGCCTTTTTCGCTGCGATTGGATTGGCTGTTCTTACGCAGGATCACGGCCGGGCGGATCATCCTCTCGGCCAGGTTATTGTCCGAAGAAACATCCGGATGGTCCAGGAATGTGAACAGTTCATCGCAATGTTTCAGCAGTCGCTTGGCCAGACGCCTCGCATCCGCATCCGCATATTCCCCACGCGCCATGTCCATCAGGCGTTGGTCGATCCGCAGAATCCGCGACGCATAGTTCTCCGGCGAGAAGTCCGGACGCTTACGCAGCCGCAGGCCGTCGAACACCAGCCGACCCAGCCGCTTGGCGAACGCCTTCCACTCGGTGGAACTGTTGGTCAGGTCCACCTTCTCCAGTTCGCGAAGCAGATGGGCCAAGCAGCACTGCCGCTCCTGCGCAAAGGCGTTGTACGCAGGCCAGAAGTCCGTCACCAGGACCCCGTCGAACGCCGCGACAAAGAACCGCTCCAACGCCGGGCTGCCCCGGCTGCGATCGATCATGTAGAAGCAGACCTGCCCGTTGGCAAAACACCACAGCCACCAGGTCTGCCCGTTGACCCGCCATCCGGTCTCGTCGGCGTGCAAGACACCCGACGTGCGGGCCTCGCGGGCGAGCTGCTCGTACCACGATTCGAGGATTCCCGCCAGCCGTCGCCACATCGCCAGCAGCCCGCCGGCAGACAGGCGCGTGTGCAAATGATATCCGACGATGTCAAGAATTTGATCAATCGTCACGCCCAGGCCGTAGTGCAGCCAAGCCGTCATCGTCACCAACCGATGCCCGATAGCCGCATTTGGCAACGCATCAGGAACCACCGGTTCGATATGCTTGCTGCACCTGGGGCACTAGTCGCGGTGAAGGGTGTGTTCGACAACTTCCGTCTTGATGTCCTCGAGGATGTCCTCGAGGGTGCGGGCGCGTTTTCGCTTGCACCGCTGCAAGGGTCCGCCGCAGTCGGGGCACACGTCCAGGCGATGTTCCTCGTGGCGGTCGACGCGGTCCGGTTTGGAGCGGCGAGTCCCTTTGTGGCCGGGCTTTGCGCCTGGTTTGCCCTTTCGTTTACGCGCCGCAGGCTTGGTATAAATGGGCCGCTGCCCCGACGGCGTAGCCGGATCGACTGGCCCACCGCCTTTGAGCCTGCTTTGCAGTTCGGCAATGCGGTGCGTCGTGGCGAGGACCAACAGCGCGACGGCCTCGGGGCCCATGGCGTACAATTGGTCGGCCTGCTGCTCGGTGGCCTTGCCTTCGAGCACCGCGGCGATGATGGCCTTGGCCGTTGCATCTGCCCGCTTATCGCCGGCAGCCGGGGCCGTACTCGCCTGTGTTTGCATGCCATACGAGGCTGCAAAACGCATGCCTACGTGCGATCCTGCCACATCCTCCGCGAAGAATACCGCAACGGACACTCGACCCCGACAGCACGATAGACTATCGTCTATCCGTTGCAGACGGCTGAAGAGTTACCATATAACATCCCAAAGATTAACGACTTATAATCTGTGTAATCCGTGGATCCCCTCGTGAATCGATCACTTTGAGTCAGGCAGCAAAAACGTATGTCCCCTTTTCTTACTTCTCATATCGTTGGATTCCAGATTCATAATTCGTCTCGTTCGTGTAATTCGTGGATCTCCTCTTGAATAGGTCACGTTGAGTAACCACGACCCGTATCAGAGGAGGCCCAACTCCTTGAGGCGTTCTTCGGGGCCCATGTTGGCGCCGAGGGTGTGGAGAGCCCTCTGGAGTTCCTTGACGTCGACGGCGCGGGGCTGGACGCCGTGTTTGACGGCCATCGCGGCCGCCACGCCCGCGGCTTGGCCCATGAGCTGGCACGAATACCGCGAACGAAACTGCGGGCCGCGATTCATCGCGCTCCTGCCGGCCGCCATGAGGCCGTCGATCTTCTTCGGAATCATCGCCCGGTAGGGAATGTCGCAGCCGGCGGGGGACGGTCCCCAGAACTTGTAGACCACGTCGTCGAAGCGCGCATCGTTGGTCACGTCGTCGCCGGTGACGGTGTACTCGGCTTCGATGCACTTGCCGCCCCGCGAGTGGGTGAACGGCGAGACGATATGCAGGTTGGCGTTCTGGTAGCCGGGCACGCGGTGCCGCAGGAACTCCACGAAATGGTAGATGTACGGGTGCATCCGCTGATTGATCCTGCTGAGCGCCAGCGCGTCGCCGGGGTTCCAGTTGCCGTTGACCCGCGTGCGGCCGCGCTGCATCCCCGGGTGGGTGCGCGTCGGGGGCTTCATGCTGATCTCGAGCGTGGCGAAGTTGCCGACGACGTCGATGATGTAGAACTCGTCGGCCTCCCACGCCTGACGCGCCCACGGCATGTACGGCCGGGCGCCTTCGTGGTCTTTCGCCCAGGCTTTGTCGTCGTCGCTCAGGTCGCCGCGATCTGTGAGGGCCTGCTCGTACACGCCGTATTCGACGTTGGCCACGGCAAAAAACACGCCCGCCGACGGATGCGTGGGCCGCACGATCACCGGCGCACCGGCCCGGTCGGCCACGTCGGCGGTGCCGGTGCAGTCGATCACGACCTTCGAGCGAATGGCCATCGTGCCCGATTTGGTCTCGACGAACAGGCCGACGACCGCCCCGCCTTCGAGAAGCACATCCGAGAATACGCCATTTAAAAAAACCTGGCCGCCGGCGGCCTCGAGCATCTCGATCGCCACGGTCTTGACGGCCTGGGCGTCGCGGAAATAGGCGTTCTGGCCGAGCATGCGGTTCTCGCCGTGTATGGCCCGCTCAGCGAACTCGCCTGGAATGCCGCCGATGCCGTTGGGAAAAGCGTTCGGATCGGACAACGACAGATGCACCGACCCGCCGGCCCACAGGCCCACGCCCATGTTGCCGCCGAGGCTCGAGAATTCGTCCACGACCAGCGTCGCAGCGCCGTGCCGTGCCGCGGCGATCGCCGCAATCGTCCCCGCCACGCCCCCCCCGACGACCACAACGTCCACATCATGGACCACCGGCACCGATTTCGCCGGACGCTCGATGTGCTCGGTAATGCCCTTCCATAGGTCATCCCCGCTGCCCGGAAGGCCGCCGGTGGTCAGAGACAGTTCGTCCGCCCACTCCCATTCCGGCCCGCGAAGCCCGGCCGGATCGATCTGCGGTTTCCGCTTTTTCGGTTGTTTCGCCTGTTTCGCCACGACGTCTTCTCCTCAATAGGTCTCTGTCGGATGGCGCCCGGCCGGGCACCTCTGCGGGCCTTGGCCCGCCGCGCACTTTCTCAGCGTTTTGCCGCATCGCCCGAACGGGCGGTCTTGTCGAAGATCACGTTTCCGCGCTTGGTCCTCTTGAGAGGACGGCCGTGGTGATACCACCATTGCTCATACACCTTCCCCCGGTCGCCGGGGCGTGTCCAGTAGCGGATGTACTCGGTCTTCCGGCCGTCGGCGCCGTAGAGTTCCTTGCTGAGCAGGTGGCCGGCCGGATTCCTGTAGACCTGTTGGAGACGCTTTCCGTTGCGGAAAAGCTGAAAACGTATCGGCTTTCCCTGCTCGTTGAGGTCCAGTCGCGAAATTCTCTTTCCGCTTTTCCAGTGCTCCCGGGCGATCAATCCGTCGTGCAGGTGCATCAGTTCCATGTCCGCCTGCGGGGCCGCCAGAGCCGCACGACGCGCGACAGCCTTGCCCGCGACACGCCACTGCTCGCGCGTCCGGGAGAAATCGTCCGGCTTGTCGGCCAGCACGGAGCCTTTGACGGGGGAAGTGATCTTCAGAGGCAGAGACGGCGGACTCTCCAGCCCGCTCCATTCCACCGCGACAGCTGTGTACGACCCCGGCTGCGAAAGCGAAAACGCCCCACCCGCCTTGGCCAGGTCCTTCGCCAGCGGCCGGCCGTCCTTGAGGATTCGATATCCGCGCGTCTCCCAGTGATGCTCGCCGGGGATCAGTTCGACGCGCTTGGCAGTCCGGCGCAGATGCGGGCGAAACGGCAGGCGCACGACGACGATATAGCAGTCCGTCTGACGCTGATACATCAGCGGGTGGCTTGTGGGAAAGCCGGCCCTCACCATGGGGAGTTCCGGCTTCGCGCGGGCCTTGTCCCGGCCCGACAGCACAAACGCCGACAGCGGAAGCACCAAGCTGCCGGGGTATCCGAACCGCTTGGCTTTCCGCGTCCCGTACTTGCGCCGGGTCAGACCCCGGAAGGCCGTGGGCGTCTTGCTCGTATAGCCGACCACCTCGCTGCCGCGGACAAAACATCCGCGATCCGGAAACCCGCGCGTGCTGGCCACGTGCATGACGTCAGGCGCCTTGGGGTCGTACTTCGTGATCTCGGTCGTCCGCAGGTTCTCCAGATCGCGCGTTGAATGGAAGTGGATCTTCGTCCCATCCGGGCTGCCCTTGGGGTCGATGTCCATCCCAGTCGAGTTGTCGCCGGCCATCGGGTAGATGATCTGCGAAAGAGAATTGACCACGTGCCATGCATCCCCGCTGCGGGTGTCAAAAAGCTTCAGATCCGCTCCGCACAGATACCTGCCGGCCTGATCCGACGGGCTGATGTCGCCGGTATCCTCCCACGAGAGAATCTCCGGATCGCTGGGATAGGGATTGTTCCACAGCCGGCCGCAGACCTGCTTGTTGCCGTTGAGCAGGTATCTGCCGTCGCCGCTCCAGCAGGCGTGGCCCATTTCCGCCCACACAAAGCCCGTGCGCGGGTTGGACCCGTCCAGGTCGTACATCGTCCGCTGGGGGTGGTAGACCCGATCTTTCTCCCAGCCGCTGAACGTCCGGATCATGATGACCGGGTAGCGGGGGTTGAGGTGTATCATCCCGCTCGGCGGCATGCCGCGGAGAATCTCGAACTTGCTGTTGGGGCGGTTGCGCACCCGCACGGGCGTGTGCTCCGGCTTTCGCCCGCGGAAACGCTGGCTTCCATACAGCCAGGTGTCGGTGCTGTCCAGGCCGCCGACGTTCTCCACGCCGTAGGTGATGACGACCTTCTTGCCCGTGTCGGCGTCGTAGCGGATGATCTGCGAGCCGGTCTCCGTCGACGGCTTGCCGTTGCCCGTCCAATGGCAGTAGAACAGCCAGTTGTGGTTGTTCCCCCAGCGGGGGTAGATGCCCTTGTCCACCCGCCGATCTTTGCCGGTCAACAGATCGACGATATGAATCTCGGCCGAGCCCTTGCCGCCGGGCTGTCCGTTGCCGCCCCAATGCGTGTAGCACACGTATCGGCCGTTGGGGCTGAAGCAGCGAATGTTGTGATAGTTGGCCTCATCGCGAATGGCCCCATCGTCCGTCAGCCGCCATAGGCCTAGGTTCCGGGTTCCCTTCTGGCGAAGCGTGAACTTGCGCACTTCCCCCGCCGCCGGGCCGGCGGCCGGCCATAGCGTCGCCAGGGCCAGGGCCAAAAGCAGCGCGGTTCGTCGGACTGTCTGCGGAAATCTCATCTCTCGCTCCCGGACACGGTCGTGTCGAAGGTGCCGCCGCCGTAGGTTTG
>JASLZV010000114.1 GCA_030754715.1 Phycisphaerae bacterium | reverse complement strand
CCGCCGGCCGTGTCGCCCGCCTGCCCCACCTCCAGCAGGTCGGCAACCATTTTCTCGATCACCTTGAGGTCGCAGCAGTTCAGGTCGTTGGTGCGGTAGTTCTTCTTCATCTCCTCAAATGTCATCGTGCCTTCGGTGATCGAGCGTCCCTTGATACCGTGAGACTCGATCACGTGGCCGAGTATCTCAACGCCCTCGCGCGCGAGGATCTGTTTTGCAACGGCCCCCCCGGCCACTCGACCGACGGTCTCGCGCCCGCTGGCCCGCCCGGCGCCGCACCAGTCGCCATGCTGGCCATACTTGTGGAAGAAGCTGACCTCGGCATGGCCTGGGCGGATCACGTCCTTGACCTGGCGGTATTGATCGATGTGGGTATCTTGGGTGTCCACGTTGCGGATCAGCAGCCCCACCGGCGCGCCGGTAGTAACGCCTTCAAACGTCCCGCTGACGACCGCGACGCGGTCGGTCTCCAGGCGTGGCGAATCGAGTTTGCTCTGCCCGGGGCGACGCTTGTCCAGTTCGTTCTGGATCATCGGGACATCCAATTTGATTCCCGACGGCACGCCGTTGACGATCGCAAACAGCGCCCCTCCGTAGCCGGCCTCCTCTGCCGTCGCGTGCCATCCGTACGATTCGCCACAGGTCGTAACCTGAAATACCCGCCCAAACGTATTGCCTAGCACGATTCGACTCCTTTGTCGTTGTAACGGTCGGCAATTTCCAGCCGACAGCCCGCTCACCGAGATAAATCAAGCATCGCAAACCATGAACCACGAACCTACAACAGGTTCGGGGCAAGAGAATATACACAATTGCCGCCTGAGATGCCAACAGAAGCGGCAAAACTCCTACTCGGTCCGTATGTCACAGCCGAGGACGAGCATCTGGTCCACGAATGCCGGGAAGGTCTTCTTGATGCACTCAACGCCGGAAATACGCGTCTGCCCTTCGGCCATCATCCCCGCCACGGCCATCGTCATCACCATGCGGTGATCACTCCGACTGTCGATGTCCACGCCGCGGAGGCGGCTCTTGCGGATCACCAGACCGTCGCTGCGCTCGGCGACCTCGGCCCCCATGGCTTTGAGGGCTTTGCACACTTCGGTAATTCGGTCACATTCCTTGTGGCGGCATATCTCGGCGTTCGTCAGCACGGTTTCGCCTTCGGCGCACGCGCCGACGACGGCCAGCAGCATGAACTGGTCGATAAAATCGTTACAGTCTATTTCGCACCCCGTCAGCAGGCTGGTTCGGGCAATTACCTCCCCGTCGTCGGTGAGCTCAATATCCGCTCCCATCTTGCGCAGCACGTCGATCACAGCCTTGTCGCCCTGGGAGTCGTTGGCATCCAAACCGGGCACACGGACCTCGCTGCCGGGGCATACAATACCCCCGACAATCGGATACAATGCCGCCGACCAGTCCAGGGGAATCGTTGCCTCAAACCCTCCCCACCTACTCTTGCCCCGGACAAGGTACCGCTCGAAGTTATCGTTGCTGAAATCCACACCGCAACGGCCCAGCCAGTCCAGCGTCACGCCAACCCACGGCCTCTCGCCTGGGCGGTGGACCGTAATCTCGCTGGGCGCATCGGCCAGGGCAGCGGCGATCAACAACGCCGAAACCGGCTGGGAGTCCATGCCCTCGATTTCCGCGCGCCCGCCCCTGAGCCGCCCGCGCACCACCACCGGTGCGTGCCCGTCGTTCTTGGTACTCACCGCCCACGCCCCCAGTTGGTTCAGCGCATCGATCAGCGGTTGGCAAAGCCGAATGTGGCGGATGGACTCATCCCCGTTGAGAACCGTGTACCCCTCGCAGCACGCCGCCAGGGCCATGAAGAACCGCAGGATAATCCCGCTATTGCCGCAGTCGATCACGTCGTCGGGCGTCTCGAGATTACCGCCTGTGCCGACAACATCCCAGACCTTGTCGGCCCTGGGATGAATCTGCGCGCCGAACATCTCCATCGCCTCGATGCCGCGCATCCAGTCGTTACTGACAGCCGGTGCTACGATGTGGCTGGTGCCTTCAGCCAAGGCGGCCATAATCAACGCACGGAACGAGTGGCTCTTGTTGGGCGGAATCTTTACCACGCCATGGAGCCTGCGGGATTTGTTTACCACCAAGTCCATAATCCCATCCTTCCGCTGCGATGATGTCCCCCGTCATGCTATTCACCGCCACAGCCGGATGCAAGGGCACACGTTTTACGGCGGTCCCCAAGAGACTGCCACGCAGAGCCATAATTACGCCGGCATGCGTGCGGTTGCAATGTCCCGGTGATTCGATTATCCCCCGCTGTCTGTCTGGTCCCCGAGCAAGTGCGGGGCGGCCTTGGCGATGATTGCCGCGCGGAGGTCGGCCATCAAGTCGGGACTATCGGCCAAGAACTTTTTGGAATTCTCGCGCCCCTGCCCCAGGCGCACGTCGCCGTAACTGAACCACGCCCCCTGCTTAGCAACCACGCCGTGTTCAACGCCCAGGTCCACTAGGTCGCCCTCTGCGCTGATGCCACTGTCGAACATGATGTCGAACTCCGCGGTGCGGAACGGCGGAGCCACCTTGTTCTTTACCACGCGGGCCCGCACGTGGTTACCGATGGCCCGGTCCCCCTCCTTGATGGTCGAGACCCGACGAACGTCGATCCGCACGGAACTGTAGAACTTCAGCGCCCTTCCGCCCGGTGTCGTCTCGGGGTTGCCGAACATCACCCCGATCTTCATGCGGATCTGGTTGATAAAGATTACGCACGTGCGAGACTTGGCAATCGCTCCGGTGAGTTTTCGCATTGCCTGGCTCATCAGTCTTGCCTGTAGGCCCATGTGGGTGTCGCCCATCTCGCCCTCGATCTCAGCCCGGGGGATCAACGCGGCAACTGAGTCGATTACAACTACGTCAACAGCGTTGGACCGGACCAGCAGTTCGCAAATCTCCAGCGCCTGCTCGCCAGTATCGGGCTGCGAGACCAGCAGGTTCTCCAGGTTCACTCCGAGCCCGCGAGCCCACGTAGGGTCCAACGCGTGTTCGGCGTCGATGAAGGCAGCCACTCCGCCCCGCTTCTGGGCGCTGGCAATAACATGCAGGGCCACTGTCGTCTTGCCGGATCCTTCGGGCCCGAACAGTTCGCAGATGCGTCCGGCGGGCACACCCTGCCCGCCCAGGACCAAGTCCAGACTCAGTGCACCGGTCGAAATACCTTTGGCGCGGCTTAACTGATCGCCGGCGAGTTTCATAATGCTTCCGACGCCGAAGTTCTTCTCGATCTGCTTCACTGCAGCGTCCAGGGCCTCCTTGCGCTTCTCTTCGGTCCCTGTCCCCGCAATCCTGGGTTGGCCAACCTTGATGCTCTTGGACGATTTGCCCGTATCTGCCGTCTTGCCCATCGTCGGTCTCTCCTGTCGATGCTTTGTTTCTCTCCCGCCTCTGCTCGCTGTGTGCGTGCCTACGCATCTTACCTGAGCACCGGCAGCGAGGCACAGAGTCGGACGGCAATGTATGGTATTTGTTCGGCTACGACAACCGGAAAACCCGAAAGTTTTCTCGCCTGGAGTCGTTCTTACTTTACCGTCGGCGGCCACCCCTGGCAAGCGGAGATTGATCAAAACCGCTTAATCAAGAAACAACCGACCGCAACTGCTCCTTGAGGAATTCAAGTTTCATATTCTGCGTTCATCCGGTCCATCGCGGCTTATCCGCCCAGCGGCGCCCGTGCCAGAGGCCTGTAGATCGGCCCGCCCGTGGCCAATTCACTGGAATAGACCACCAGCCGGTCCACCTGCACTATGCCGAACTCGATGGCGGTGAATCGTTCCACGGCCCGGCGGATTGCCTCGGCGTTTGCCGCCGAGCGAATTCTCGCCAGGGTCACATGCCCCTTGAACGACCTGCTCTCAGTTCTCATGCCTATCTCGCCCAGGGCACGGTTCAGAGCGTCGTGCAGTTCGGCCATTCGGCCGGTGGGATCATCCACGCAGACCCAGATCATCCTGAGTTGCCCCCGTGACGGTATGCACGCCAAGCCGCGGGCGGCGAAATCGAACGGTTTGAGGCGGCCTGCGCATTGTTGGGCCAAGCCGCATATCTCGGCAATTCGGCCGTCCGGTACATCACCAAGAAAATTCATCGTCACGTGGAGGTTGTCCTCTCGGGTCCACTTGATCGTTCCTTCCATCGCCTCGAGTTGTCGCCGCGCAGAGAGAATCCGTCCTCGCGCAGTCTCGTCCAAATCAATCGCAAAGAACGTTCGAACCGCCATCGCCTTGCCAAGCCTTTAGAATCCAGCCAATCGCTCGAATTGGGCCATGCGAGCGTCTATGTCATCCCGCGTGGTCATCAGAAGCCGATTGAGCGAAAAGTCTTCCAGATTGACGCTCGCGGTCACCGTACCGTAGGCGGCCGCACGGTGAAGCGTTCGTCTGTCAACCGCACCCTCGGCAGCCAGGTAGCCCATCATCGCCCCGGCGAAGCAGTCGCCCGCGCCGGTGGGGTCAACCACGTCCACCTCGGGATACCCCGGCATGGGATGCACTTCTCCGTCGAAAAAAAGCAAACTACCGTGCTCACCCTTTTTGACCACCACGAACCTCCGGACCATGGCCAGACACGCCAGCCCCGCGGCTACCACATTGGCCTGGCCAGTGAGCAGTCTGGCCTCTGAGTCGTTGAGCACCAGCCCGTCAACACGCCCCAGCAGGTCGATAAGCACCTCGCGCTGGGTCTCCACCCACAGGTCCATCGTGTCGGCCACCACCAGCGACGGCCCCTCGAGTTGGCCAAGCAATTCAACCTGAAGACCTGGGTGCGTGTTGGCCAGGAAGACGCACCGGCTGTCGCGGAACTGCCGAGGGATGGTGGCCCCGGCCTCGTCCAGCACGTTCAGATTCACAGAGATGGTATCGCGGCTGTTGACGTCCTTGTGGTATCTGCCGTGCCAGCGGAACGTCTTTGAGCCTTCGCGTACCTCCAGCCCGCCCATGTCGATGTTGGGGTTGTCGTGCAGCGGTTTGAGGAAACCTGCGGGGCAGTCATCGCCCACCACGCCCACAAAACGCACCGGCGAGAAGTAACTGGCCGCATAGGCGAAGTATACGCTCGACCCGCCCAGAGCGTCCTTGACCATTCCCGATGGCGCTTCGACCGTATCAATCCCGATACTGCCCGTTACCAACAAACTCATCCATCTGTCCTCTGTTTTCTCATCGACACGTCCGGCCCACGTTCATTTTTTCACCTCTTGCGCGGTCCTCGATCCGAGGGGGTTACCCTTTGTCCGGCCCTTATGGGTGGGCCGCCATTCTCCTCGGCCTACGGGCTTTAGACCGTCTGGCGGTATTATTTTGTTTTCCTATTTCTTTAGCTCCAAACACCGATCGATTCGGGCGAGGGTTTTTGGGCGGCCAAGAATTATCAGCGTATCATGGATCGGCGGACTGATCAGGCTGCCCGTAACGGCCACACGGACCGGCTGGGCTACCTTCGCCATGCCGAGATCGCGGGCGATGCAGTAGTCAGCCAGCAGACTCTTCACCGCCTCGGCGGACCAGTCGCGCCGGGGCAGTTGATCAAAAAGGCCGCGAAGGTCAGCCAACACGGCAAAGCCGGCGCCTTCGTTCTTGAGCAGGACCTTCCGGATGGCATTGGCGTCATAGTCAAACGCATCGTCCGCGACGAACAGCGCGCCGCACTTGGCGGGGATGTCGGCGAAGGTTCGAAAGCCCCTATTGGACCGGATCAGATGTTGCAGCAGGCGATGGTCGCCGGGGGGGATGGGCGTGTCATTGAGGCCAAGGAAATCCTGCAGACCGCCCAGGAGGCGGTCCTCGTCGGCTGCGGCAACCGCGTCGGTGTTGAAAGCCAGCAGTTTGTCGCGGTCGAACTTGGCATTGGTCTTGCCGATCCGCTCAACGGCAAACAAGTCGATCAGTTCTGCCAGCGTGAATTTCTCGCAGCCGCCCCCGGGGTTCCAGCCCAGCAGCGCCAGGAAGTTGACCATCGTCTCGGGCAGAAACCCCGCCACCCGAAACGCATGGACCTGCACGTCGCCGTCGCGCTTGGAGAGTTTGCGGCCTTTCATGTCCAGTATCAACGGTAGATGGACGAATCTCGGCTCCTCGAAGCCGAGGGCCTCGCGGAGGACGGATTGCCGCCAGGTCTGCCCCAGAAACTCCTGCCCGCGACAGACAAGCGTCACGCCCATCAGGGCATCGTCGACCACGTTAGCCAGATGATAGGTAGGCCAGCCGTCGGCCTTTTGAATGACGAAGTCGTCCAGATCAGCGGCAGGAGTGGTTACCTCGCCGAATGCATC
>JASLZV010000113.1 GCA_030754715.1 Phycisphaerae bacterium | reverse complement strand
CGGTCACGGCAGCCAGCGGGACGGGCAACTGCTCCAGGGCATTGCGCAAGACCCTCCGCAAGAGGGCCGGGTGGAGGCCCGTCAGCGCCTCTGCGGCCATGGCCACCTGCCCCCGGCGCGCGGGGCGGATGCATTTGGCATAGGCGGTGTCGGCCTGTGCGGCCAGCAGATCTTCGGCCTCGGCGGCGGCTGCGGCCAGTCGCCCGAGGGCCTCGTCGGCGTTTGGGTTGAGGCGGCTGCGGATCAGCGGGAGCAGTTCGTGGCGGATGAAGTTGCGGGTGTAGGCGGTGTCGGTGTTGGTGGGGTCGGTTCGCCAAGTGAGGTTGCCCTGGCGGCAGAACGCCTCGACGTCGTCGCGGCTGCAGGTCAGCAGTGGGCGGATGAGCCTGGCGGAGGCGCCCGCCAGGAGACGGGCGGGGGCCATACCGGCGGCGCCGCGAAGGTGCGTACCGCGGAGGATGCGATGGAGGACGGTCTCGACGTTGTCGTCCGCGTGGTGGCCGACGGCTACGGCCTCGGCGCGGGCCAGGCCGGCGGCGCGGGCCAGGAATTCGTAGCGTGCCGTTCGGGCGGCGGCCTCGGTTCCCAGGCCGCGCCGGCGGGCCAGGGCGGCTACGTCCAGGCGATCGGTGATGCATGGAATATCCCAGCCGGCTGCCATGGCGGCTACGAATTGGGCATCGTCGGGCGATTCCGGGCGCAGGGCGTGGTCGAGGTGTGCGGCGGTGAGTTGGTAGTCCCGTCCCTTGCGCCCGGCGAGTTCGCGCATGACGGCCAGCAGCGCGACGCTGTCGCAGCCGCCCGATACGGCCACGATCACGGCGGCGCCGGGGGCCAGCAGTGCGTGTGCGTCGATAAAGTCGGCGGCTGAATCGACCAGCGATCGAACTGCATTTGTGCCGTGAGTCACGTTGTGTCCTTGCGTTTGGTCGCCCCGGGCGTAGGATATGTTACGCCAGTATCAGGCGATGGGCAATGCCGCCGTGGCCGAGGGCGCCGAGCGCCTTGTCGCGTTATTGTCTCATTGTCAAACACCTTTGCCATGAAAGCAGTACACAAACCACGACACGCCGCGGCGGTTCTGATTCTTTTGGGGGTGGCCGGGGCGTACGGGTTCCTGGGGCGGTACGACCGTCACCTGGGGGGCGACCAGGTGCGCCTGGCAACGGTGGCAGTCAAGGACCACAACCCGACACTGTACGGCTACGACCCGGTGTACGGGCCCGCCGGTCCGTGGCGTGGACATTCGCCGCTCTTTCAGGCGATGCTGAAACTGGCGATGGTTCCCACCGGCTACCAGGACCTCTCGCTGCCGTTTCGCGCGATGGTTCCGGTCATGGTGCTGGTGCACCTGCTGGGCATGTACGCCCTGGTGTATCGCCAGTGCCGCAGTTGGTCGGTGTCGGTGTTTATAGCCGTTCTAAGTTCCACGGTCACAGTTACGCTGGGCGGGTGGGTCTGGGGGGCCGGCACGCCGGCGATGGTGACTCCGGCGGGGCTCTGCCAATCGCTTTGGCCGGTGGTGGTGCTGGGATTCCTGGCGGCGGTGGACGCCGGCACGGGGCGCCGCGGCAGCAAGTTTGACCCTCACAGGGCAAGGGTGGGGCTGGGGCGGTGGAAACTACCGGCGGTGTTTGCCTGCATCGGCCTGCTGGGCAACGTGAACCTGCCGGCGGCAATGAACATGGTGCTGGTGTTGGTGGCGGTGTATCTGGTTGGGCGACGGTTTTCGCCGCGGGCCTGGCCGATGGCCATCGGGTGCGTGCTTGTAGCCGCGGCGGCTGCGGCGCCGCAGGCGGGGTATCTCATTGTGCTGCGGTATTCGCCGGGCCAGGGGGGATATGCGAGCCTAGCGACGGTGTTCAAGGCGCTTGGGGAGGCGAAACTACCGGTGCTCTTTCCGATGGTGGCCGGTGCGCTGATGGACTGGCTGTTGGTCTGCGCGGTGCTGATTATCGTAGCCGGGGCGGTGTTGATCAGGCTGGAGAGGTTCCACTCGCCGAATGTGGGTCTGTGGTTGGGGATGCTCGCGACGGCCGTGGTGATTTCGGTGGGCCTGACCGGCCTGGCGCAACTGGTGGCAATGCTGCTGGGGCGCGGACCGGTGGTCGTTGATTTTGTGCAGGCAGCCCCGCTGGCGATGCTGCCGCTGTACGTGCTGGCCGCCCAGACACTGACCAACCTGTTCCGCCTCTCTCGCCGTGGGCGGATGCCGCGATGGGCGTGTGCGGCCTTGATGGTCGTATGGATGGTTCCGGCGGAGAATCTGCGGGTGGCACGTCATCAGGTGTACGAGTGGGGCACGGCGTTTATGGCCGCGGAGGACAAGCCTGTGCGGATGCAGAAGCGCGGCGAGCGGATCCGGCGGGGGGCGGAGTTGCGCCGCATGGCGCAGTGGGCCCGTCATAACACGCCCGTCGATGCGGTGTTTATCGTTGACAGCGACGAGTTCCGCATGTGGTCGCGCCGGTCGATCGTGGCGGGTCATGACGTGCGGTGGGTTCTGTACCTTGCACCCTGGCGCTTGGAGCGATGGATGGCCAGATCCGAGCGGCAGCGGAGGATGTTAAGGCCGCCAGTGGGCAAGGCCGACACCGAGGCCCTGCGGCGATTTACCGGCGATCTGGCGTCCGAGCCGCCGTGGAAGAACGTCAAGCACTGGTACGTGGTGCTGAGGGGCGAGGTGGCGCCGGAGGAATCGGCCTGGCTGGAATACATGCGGCCTCAGGGGTGGGGGAAGCACTTTGTCCTGGGGCGGGTGAAGTAGGCACGGCCACTCGTGCTTCGCAAAGTAGTACGGAGGTCACAGCCGCGGGATTAGCTTTGGGCTCACCTCCACGGCCTCCGGCGTATAGTTCGAGAAGAAGTATCGCTGGCCCACCATTACCTCCGAAGCAGTCAGCTCGTCCAGAAAGGGGTTGCTCGGCCAGGCCCTGAAGTACGGCCCGCACGTTTCATTGGCGTTGGGCCTGCCGGTTGGATCGATCTTCTTCATCAGACGGCCAAGGAGTCCGTCGGATTGAGCATTGCCGTTTTGGTCGAGGTGAGGCAGCCGCCCGAAGTGCTGCGTCTTGTACAACTGGACTTGGCGGCGGAGGGTTTGCACGTCCGTGAGCAGCCCCGATTCTCGCGCATCGGCGGTTGCGACAGCGAACTTCGGCACGATCACGGCCGCCAGGATAGCCAGCAGCAGGAATACAATCATCATCTCGACGATCGTGAAGGCAGCTCGCAATCGCATTCGGACTCCTCCAACTCGCTGCGCAAGAACCGTTTACAGCCGCCGAAGCGGATTAGCCCCACCGGAAGGGCAGCGGTGCGCCACTTCTGTTATCGGCTGACGGAAGCCGCTACTTTTCCAGGCGCCACGAGAATCTGCAACGGATGGGTACCTTTGTGCCCGGCCTCTGATTGCCGCGAATCCCGACCCCTCAGCGAACCACGGATTGATTTGATGAGACCGAGCGGATTTGCGGCCGACGAATCGGCTCAAGGGTGTTTTGCGGGCGGGTCGATAGTGTCTTGTGGGGACCGGAATTTATGCGCACAAAAAACGTCAAAAAGGCATCGGCGAAAGACCGTCCGGCGGCAAGTGAGGCCCAGAGGCACGTGGCCGGCTTCCTGGACTATCTCCAGGTGGAGTGCGGTCTGGCGAACAACACGCGGAAGGCCTACGCGGGCGACCTGCGGCGTTTCTGCGCCTATATTGGCGGGATGAGGGGCGGGGGGCGGACACTGGGCGGGCTGACCGCTCGGCACGTTGAGGGGTTCCTGCGGTCGTGTCGGGCCGACGGGCTTGCGGTGTCGTCGTCGTCGCGGGCGCTGGCGGCTATCCGGATGTTCTGCCGCTACCTGGTGATTCATGGTGTGCTGAAGCGGGACGTGTCTACCGCCGTGGAGGCTCCGCGGAAATGGCATCGCCTGCCCACCGTGCTCGACCGGCGCGGCGTGGAAGAACTGCTGTCGGCGCCGCAAGTGGGCCTGGATGCGCACGCCCTGCGCGACAGGGCGATCCTGACGGTGTTGTACGCCACGGGCATACGGGCGGCGGAGGCGGCGGGGGTGAAACTATCGGACGTGAATTTCAACCTCGGCGTGGTCCGAGTGCTGGGCAAAGGCGCCAAGGAGCGGATCGTTCCGGTGGCCGAGGAGGCCCTGCACGCCGTGCGGGATTATGTTGACTCTGGCCGGGCGGCGGCCGGACAGGCGCGGGCGGACGAACTGTTCCTCTCGCGGAGCGACCGGGCGATGGGGCGTGAAGACATTTTCCGCATCGTCCGCAAGTACGTTCGCCGGGCCGGCCTGCGAGGCAGGGTTTCGCCCCATACGCTGCGTCACTGCTTTGCGACGCAACTGCTGTCCGGCGGCGCCGACCTGAGAAGCGTCCAGGAGATGCTCGGGCACGCCGACATTGCCACCACCCAGATATACACGCACGTGGACGCGTCCCGGTTAAAGGCCATCCACAAGAAGTACCATCCGCGTGGATAGACGCGGCCGGCGGAAAGGGGTAACAAAATTGAGGTTTTCTATACTTTTCGCAAACTTCCCTTGACTCGGGGGCTAACCCCCCGCGGGGGGGGCCGCCGCCGGGGGGCCCCGGGGCCGCGGCGGCGGGGGGGGGGGGGGGCTGTAATCGGACGGGCATTTTGTTGACATGCCGGTGGGGGTATCTATAATCACATCAAATGACGCCCGGCACGGCGCAAAGGCTCGAGAGGCTGCGACCTGTGCGGATTGAATCGGCGGCCGGGTAGAATACCCACCCATAGTTCGGCCGAGCAGTAGGAGACACCATGCTGAACCACATACGACTTGTGACGGTTGCCCTGGTAATGTTGTCGGCGCTCGGGATTCTGGCTTGTCCCGTTCGGGCTCAGGATACCGCCGCCGGCGCGGGCGAGAAAACCGCAGCGGTCGCCGGCGGGGAAGGCCAGGCCGCAGAGAAACTCCGTTCGCAGTGGAGCGACATGCTGCACTATGTTCGGATGGCCCGCCCGAAACTTGCGATAAGTTACGCGCAGGGCATCCTGAAGGCGGCCACGCCCGAAGAGATATATCGCCTATCGGTGGCGGTGAAAGGGTCGCAGGGCATCTTGACTCGCGGCATGGGCTCGAAGGAGTTGCAGGACGTTATCGTCGAGATCCGCAAGAGGATCAATCAGGGCTACCAGGCCTTTCGCCGGAATGCTTCTGAGATCAAGCAAACAATCGAGACGTTGGGTGGCAACGCGCGGGCGTACGCTCGGGCCAAGGATCGCCTGGTGGCCAGCGGGGAATGTGCGCTGCCGCAACTTTTGCAGGTGCTGCTGGATCCCAAGATCACGCCCATGCTGCGTGAGCGTGTTGGCGAGGTTCTTCCCGGGGCGGGCAAGGAAAACGTTCGCGGCCTGGCCGAGGCGACACAGTCCGTCAACACCCGCCTGGTGCAGGAAGCTGCCACCGCGCTGGGACGGATCAGGTACGGACACGCCATCCCGCAACTCAGGGAATTGTACGCCCGCAAGAACCTGACCCCCTCGACGCGAAAGATCGTGGCGATGGCCTTGATCTCCTGCGCGGGTGGGGACCAGGGCGTTCTGACCAAGCCTCCTGCTGAGTTGTACTACCGCGCGGCGGTCAAATACTACCAGCGACACGAGTCGGTGCTGCCCGACAGCCGCTACGCCACGGCAAACGTTTGGTACTTTAGAGATGAATTGCTCACGTCCAAGCCGGTGCCGCGGGAGATTTTCTGTGACATTTACGCCATGCGGATGGCCCGCAAGGCATTGGAGGCCGACCCGAAGTATTCGCCGGCGGTCTCGCTGTGGCTGTCGGCGTATCTCCGACGGGAGTTGGATCTGCCGGCCGGGCAGAGCGATCCACTGCTTGGCGCGGGTCAGCCGGCGGCGGGCGACTACGTGCGGGCAGCCGGGGCCGCCTACGCCCAGCAGGTGCTGGCAAGGGGGCTCGACGAGGGGCACTCCGGCGTGGCCATTGCAGCCATCAAGGCCCTGCGTGACGTTGCCGGCGCCAAGAACCTGGTGAAGGGGCTTGAGGAGGGCTCGGCCCAGCCGCTGGTGGAAGCGATGGGTTATCCTGACCGACGCGTTCGTTTCCTGGCCGCCGAGGTCCTGGCGCTGGCGATGCCTGAAGAGAAGTACTCCGGAGACCGGATTGTAGTGTCGGCGTTGATGGACGCGTTGCGCCAGGTGGGGGCGTCCAGGGCGATTCTGATCGCCGGCGAGGGCGAGAAACGCAACCTGCTCAAGGATGCGCTGCGAGGACAGAAGTATACGGTCATTGCGGAGGGCGCTCCGATAGCGGCGCTGGCGGCGGC
>JASLZV010000112.1 GCA_030754715.1 Phycisphaerae bacterium | reverse complement strand
CTCACCGATATTCTGGGTGAAGAGGATTTCCACGGCGACATGGACTTCAAGGTGGCCGGTACTCGCGAGGGCATCACTGGCATCCAGTTGGACATGAAAACCCACGGCATCACCCAGGACCGAATTGTTGCGACCTTGCGGCAGGCACGCGAGGCACGCTTGTTTATCCTCGACAAGATGACGGCGGTGCTTCCGACTCCGCGGGCGGAGATCAACAAAAACGCCCCTCGCCTGTTGACGATCAAGATCAACCCGTCCAAGATCGGCAAGGTGATCGGCCCGGGCGGAAAGATCATCCACGGCATTCAGGATGAGACCGGCGCGACGATCGACATTGAGGAAGACGGCACTATCATGATCTTCTGCACCAACGTGGAAGGCGCCGAGACCGCTCGCAGCATGATCGAACAAATTACCGCGGAAGCCAAACTCGGAGAAGTGTATACTGGAAAGGTTGTCTCAATTCGGGATTTCGGTGCCTTCATCGAGGTCCTGCCCGGAGTGGAAGGCCTTTGCCACGTCAGCGAATTGGCCAAAGAGTACGTGAAAAACGTCAAAGACGTTTGTAACATAGGTGATGAGTTTGATGTCAAGGTCATCAACATTGATGATCAAGGCCGGGTCAAACTCTCCCGCAAGGCGGTACTGTAAGGCGAGACGGCACACGAGTAACAATGCGAGCGGCCTGATTTGCGCTCTGCGCCTGTCGCACCGGCCGGCCGCCGTCACAACTCAGACGAATCGTGTTTGAGTCTTCTCCGGTGCAAATTCGAATAAAAATGATGCAGACGGAACCGGCGGTGCGAATTCGCCGGCCGTCGTGGGTTGAAAGCCTCCGGAACTCTGTCCGGTTGCAGGCGTGACGGGGCCTGGCGGGCCGGATCGCGCGGCCTGTGGCCCCGGACACAGCAGAAGCGCGGGAGGTGACGTAGGATGCCCACTGGAAACGTCAAGAGGTTCGACCCGAAAAAAGGCTACGGCTTCCTCATTGGTGAGCAGGGCCAGGATGTGTTCGTACACTATACCGCTATCGTCGGAGAGGGCTTTCGCACCCTCAAGGACGGCGAGAGCGTGGACTATGAACTTGTCCAGGGCCAAAACGGCTTCCAGGCCCGCAACGTCCATCACACCCAGGCCAACCAGGACCCCGGCCAGTCTCCCCAGGGCTCGCCCCCGGACCAGGGATAAGCCGCATGAGCGGCGTCCCGGTTCGATGGCGCCGGCCGTGGTGGGTGCAGCCGGATTCTAAGCGTTTCCCTGGGTCCGCCAAAACCGGAAAGGGCGCAGATGAGTACATGGTGGCTGTTGTTGGCGGCCCTGCTGGCAGGACCTATCTGGGTCGTGCTGTCGTTGTGGCTCTCGCGGCGCACCTGGTACAGTGTGCGCCGGCTAGCCGCCAGGGCCAAAGGGCAAGAGCAACTGGTCGAACTGGGGCAATTGACCGGCGGGCTTGCACATGAAATCAAAAACCCACTGTCCACCATCAACATGAATCTCAAACTCCTTGCCGAGGACCTTCGGCGCCAGGACGATGATCTCCACCGCCGCTGGTTGAGGCGGCTCCAGAGCGTCCAGGACGAAGCCGACCGCCTTCACACCATCCTCGACGACTTCCTCCGCTACGCCGGCAAATACGAACTGCAACTCGAAACCACCGACCTGCGGCGTCTCATCGACGAACTGACGGACTTCTTCGCCCCCCAGGCTGATGCCGCCCACGTCGTGATGAGGACCTCGCTGAGCGACGAGGAAGTCCGATGCCGCATCGATGCGAATCTGATCAAGCAGGCCGTGCTCAACCTTATGATCAACGCCGTCCAGGCCATGAGCGAAGGCGGCGAACTATTGATTAACGTCCTGGTCCGCCGGGGACGAGGCGTCATCGAGGTAGCCGACACCGGACCCGGTCTTGACCCCGCCAATCTCCCACGGATATTCGAGGTGTATTACTCCACCAGGTCCGGCGGCACGGGCTTGGGCCTGCCCACCACCCGCCGTATTATCCGCGAACACGATGGCACCATACACGTCGATTCGGCGCCCGGGAAAGGCACACAATTCACCGTCGCCCTGCCGCTGGCGCGGGAATAGGCTCCGGCCGTAGGGGTGAATTGACATCGGCCCAGCGGGGAAGTATCGTAGCACTGTCATGGAATCGTACCGGAACGCCGTTGCCGACATCCTGATTGTAGAGGACGAGACCGCCCACGCCGAGGCAATGGAAGAGGGGTTGTCGCGCCTTGGGCATCGTTGCACAGTAGTGCACGACGGACCGGGAGCGATCATCCGCCTGAAATCCCAGCCCTTCGACATCATCGTAACAGACCTGATGCTGGGACCACAGGAAAGTGGGTTGGACGTGCTGGCTGCCGCGGCGAAACATTCCCCCGCCGCCAAGGTGATCCTGGTTACCGCGCACGCCTCGGTGGACACCTGCCGCACGGCACTTCAGCAGGGCGCCTTTGACTACATCGAAAAACCGCTGGACCTGGACGAACTGCGGACCGTGGTCTCCCGAGCGGCCCAACTCACCGCGCAGCGGCGCACTATCCGCGATCTCAGGGAACGCCTCGACGAAAAATACGGCTTCGGAAACATCACCGGCAACTCGCTGGCCATGCTGGAAATCCTCAATACCGTCCAACGGATCGCCCCGACTGACCTGCCGGTGTTGTTGCTGGGTGAGTCCGGCACGGGCAAGGAACTCCTGGCCAACGCAATTCACGCTAACTCCCGCCGCAGCGACATGAGGTTCGCGGCTATCAACTGCGCCGGCCTCAGCGAGACACTGCTGGAGGATGAGTTGTTCGGGCACGTCAAGGGTGCCTACACCGGCGCGGCCGGCGACCGCCGCGGACGCTTCGAACACGCCGATGGCGGAACGATGTTTCTCGACGAGGTCGGCGATATGCCGCTGGCCATGCAGGCTAAACTGCTGCGAGTGTTGGAAAACGGCGAGGTCGTCCGCGTGGGCTCCAACGAGCCAATCAGCATAAACGTCCGCATCATCAGCGCCACCAACAGCGACCTGGCCGGGAAGGTCAGCAACAAGGAGTTCCGTCAGGACTTGTACTTCCGCATCAAGGGCGCCACCATCGCTATTCCACCGCTACGCCGGCGGAGGGAGGACATCCCCCCCCTGATTGAGCGGTTCCTCCAGCAGGCCAACGACACCCACGATACAAAGGTCAAGGGCCTGACCAAAGACGTGGCCAACGTGCTGATGACCTATCCCTGGCCGGGAAACGTCCGCCAACTGCGAAACGCCATCGAGAACATGGTCATTCTCTGCAACTCCGAGCGGATAGCCATCGACGACCTGCCGGGTGAAATCTACACCCCGCCAGGCCAGGGCGCAGAGACACAACTCCAGCAACTCGCCGGCATCAGCCTCGAGGAGGCAGAAAAGGAACTCATCCGAAACACGCTCAAGATGGTCAGCGGAAACCGCGAACAGGCCGCCGGAATCCTCGGTATCGGCGAGAGAACGCTGTACCGCAAGATCAAGGAATACGGCCTGAAGGAATAGGCCCCTTCGCGCAGCAGGCATCTTCGTGATCTTTGTCTGGCACCCGGCTTGCAATTCTTCATCGCGCAGCCCTAGAATCTGCTGACCCAAACCGATTCATGGAGCCGCCTTCGATGACCATTCGCCTTTTGCCCGCACATCTTGTCAACAAAATCGCCGCAGGTGAGATCATTGAACGCCCCGCCAGCATCGTCAAGGAACTCATCGAGAACTCCCTTGATGCTCGGGCAACTCGCATCGACATAGCCGTCACCGATGGCGGCAAGGCTCACATCCGCGTCACCGACGACGGGGAAGGAATGGATCAAGGCGATCTGGCCCTGACTTTTACCCCCCACGCCACCAGCAAACTTGCCAACGAGGAAGACCTCCTCAAAATCTCCACCATGGGCTTTCGCGGCGAAGCGCTGGCCTCGGTGGTGGCGGTAAGCCACGCGCATATCCGCACGTGCAGCCGCAACGCCACAGGCGACAGTGGCTTTGAGATTGAGGCGTCCGGTGACACCGTTGGCGCCGTTCGCCCCTGCGCCGCCGCGGCGGGCACGACCGTTACCGTGCGAGACCTGTTCTTCAACACGCCCGCACGCCGCAAGTTTCTCCGCACGGCCAACACCGAGTCTGCTCATGTCGCCGAGCAGGTAGCACGACTGGCCCTACCGCACCCACACGTGACCTTTACCCTCACACACAACGACCGCCAGGTTTACAACCTGCTCGCCTGCGAATCCACCCGCCGGCGAGTCTGCGACCTGTTCGGCGCCGAACTGGGAGATGTGCTGCTGCCTGTGGCCCAGCGCGGCCGGCAGGAAGTAACCATCGCCGGATTGATCGGCCCACCGTCGGCCGCCAGAAGTTCGGGCAAGTGGCAGTACTTCTTCCTCAACGGCCGGCACATCCGCGACCGCCTGCTCGGTCACGCCCTTCGCGAGGCATACCGGGGCCTGATCGATCACAACCGCTGGCCGGTGGCGTTCATCTTCGTCGAGGTGGACCCAACTGATGTGGATGTCAACGTCCATCCTACCAAGATCGAGGTCCGCTTTCGCAATTCCCAGCAGGTTCACGCCGAACTGCTTGCCGCCCTGCGCGAGACGCTCAACAAGGCCAACCTCGCTCCCACAGCCGCCCTTGCCGACGCAGTGACGCCCGACGAGCCTGCGGCCGAAGGCGCCGACGACAAGGCCCGCAAAGATTCCCTGCGGCAGGCGATGGCGGACTTCTTCAAGTCCGCACCGCCGCCACAGCCCAGGCTCAGTTTCCCTCAATCCACCAGGCCCGTTGCACCCGTGCCTAATGGTCACACCCAGCCGCGTGAATCGGGATTCTCGATCCCCTTTCCGCCCGCCCAGCCGCAGGACCCGGCACAACCCCCGGCCGCGGAACCCACGTGGCGGGGCGAGGTGAGAACTCACGACCATCCCGCCCCCCAAGGGCCACCATCAACCCCCCCCCCAGCCACGTCACCGCCCGCAACGGTCCTCCAGGTTCACGACTCCTACATCGTGGCCCGCTGCGATGACGGACTGATCATTATCGACCAGCATGCGCTGCACGAGCGGGTGATCTACAACGAGCTTCGCAGCCGCCTGGCCGACCCCGACACCTCAGGCTTGGAAGCCCAGCGGCTGCTCATCCCCGCCACGCTGAGGGTCAGCGCCGCTGAGGCCGACCTGCTGGCCGCAAACGCTCGGCTGCTTGGGTGTCTGGGCATTGAGGTCGTCCCGTTCGGACCCGACACGCTGGCTGTCCAACAGTTCCCCACGCTCTTGATCCAGCGAGAAGTGGAGACAACCGACTTCCTACGCGAAGTCCTGGACAAGCTCCGAGAAGACCAAACCACCGACGGCGAGCGGGCCCTGGAGGGAATCCTTCAGACCATGGCCTGCAAGGCCGCCATAAAAGCAGGCCAGCCGCTAACACAGGCGGAGATGGAATCGCTGTTGGCGCGGCGCGAGCAGGCCGATAAGGCCTCCTCTTGTCCCCACGGCCGCCCTACCACGCTCAAACTCACACTCAAGGACCTCCAAAGGCAGTTCAAACGGGGCTAAGACACAAGGCACATGGGTAGAAGGCTCCGCACGCTGGCGGCCTTCGTGCCGGAAGCGGCTCTGACCCCCTGCACGGGATTCTCTGCGGACTTTCGGCGTTGGAAATGCGGTCGTCGAGCCTTGACAGATCATTTGTCTTCAAACTATAATGTGGGAAGAATCGTTGTAATGACCGGATCCGCTCGGAGGAAGTGCGATGAAGACTCCGCCCTGCAGTTATTCGGCTCTCTGCGCCCGTACTTGGGCCCCCATCAGCGGTTCCATGGGCGACAGTCTGTCCAGTATCCACCATGACTGGCCGCGGCTGATTCTGTTATGGGCATCGGCGATGGGCGTGCTTCTATGCTCGGCAGCCCTGGCCCGGGCCGGGGCCTTTGACGACCAGACTGCATCGCTCTTCCCTGCGCCGCCCGCCATGACCCTTGCCGGATACGCCGCCAACTGGGGCGATTACAACAACGACGGGTACGTGGACCTCAACGTCTACGGCAGGCTCTGGAAGAACAACGGCGGCACCTCCTTCACATTTGCACACTGGCTCGGCAGCGGCCCCTGGGGAGACTACAACAATGATGGGCTGCTTGATAGCTACGGTTATACCAGCAACACCCTGTACCGCAACCAGAGCAGCGGCAGCACAACATCCTTCGACCAACCAATTACCATGCCCTCGCTGCCAATGGCCGTAAGCAGAGGCGCCAGTTGGGCTGATTACAACGGTAACGGGTACGTCGATCTCTACGTCGGCGGCTACGAATCCCCCGGTTATCAGGCCGATGCCATTCTGCGGAACAATCAGGGTGTCTCGTTCACCAAGACCTGGCAGCACT
>JASLZV010000111.1 GCA_030754715.1 Phycisphaerae bacterium | reverse complement strand
GATTTGGCGGTCAAGGTTTCCCAGTGGCAGCGCCTTCAGGCCTTCCTGGATGCCGCCCAGAAGAGATACGATGCCGAAAAGGACAAGGTTATCGCTGCGACCACCGCGAAGGAACTGGCCAATACACCCATCCTGGTGTCCGTGTTGAGCGAGCCGTCGATGCCCGACCCGGAGCGTCCCAGGAAGCCGATTTTCTGGCTGAACATGGTTCTGGCCATAGTGGGGGGTGTGATCCTGTCGCTGATCTATGCGTTTAGTGCCGACCACTTCGACCACAGCCTCAAGAGCATCGACGACGCCGAGCGTTACCTCGGCGTACCGGTGCTGGCGTCGGTACCGAAACTCGGCCGCAAAGTGATTCGTACCACGGGAGGTGGATAATGACTCAGACGATAGTGTCAAACGACCAGCCGACCCGAGCGATGCTGAAGTCCAAGCCTGCGGAGATTTTCAGCAGTTTGTGGGCGTCGCTGTTTTATTCCGGGCGCGTTACCGGCAAGAGCGTGTTGTTCTGCTCGTCGGACCGGCAGGAAGGTGCCACCACGATTGCGGCGGCACTGGCGGTGGCCGGCAGTACGCCGTCGGGTGCGGCGAGGGTGGCCCTTGTGGACTTCAACCTGCGAAACCCCATGATGCACAAACTGCTGCGCCTCAAGCCGGCCCCGGGAATCAGCGAAATCATCACCGACTCGCTGGACCCTGCCTCCGTCGCACAGCGCGTGTCCAGTGGACTGGACGTTTACGTAGCCGGCGAGGCCGCAGAGCGAAGCCTGGAACTCCTGCGGAGCCCGACCGTCGGTGATTTTCTTCAGTCGCTGCAGGAAGGATACGACCACGTTCTGGTGGACGTAGCTGCGGCGAACCACTTTCCCGATGCGCAGGTTCTGGCGGGCAAGGTTCGCGAAGTGGTGCTGGTGTTGCGAACCGAACAAACTCCTCGTGAGGCGGTTGCCCAGGCAAAGAAGCGCCTGGAGGCCGGCGGTGGCAAACTGGTCGGTCTGGTGATGAACCTGCGGACCTACCCCATACCGCAGTTCCTGTACAAGCGGGTTTGAACAGCAGGGCAGGCGTTCGGCTTGTGAAACAGCCAGGTGTTTGTGGGCCGGACTCTTGTGGTACATGAGGTGCGCATGGGGATACTCACCCAGCAGAAATTCGAACCCTTCGGGTTCCTGATCGTGCTGGCGTCGGTGGCTGCAGCCGCCGTCATCTCGGTGGTTGCCCCTGCCACCATGCCGTGGAGTTTCGTTGTCCTGGTGGCGGCGGCCCTGCTGGTCTATTGGGTTGCGCGGTGGGACGTGGTGGTGCTGACCTGGCTGTGGGTGGGCTCCTACGGAACGCTGGACTGGGACCCGCTGAAGGTTATCATTCCCGGTTTTTTCACCATGAGCCCGCCGCGGTTCATTTTTGTGGCTGCGGTACTGGCTTATCTGCTGTATTTCCTGCTGCGGCGCGGTCTGATCAGGTTTGACCTCAAGTTGCTCTGGCTTATCCTAGCGGTGGTGCTGTATTACGGATGGAGCGCACACACAACGGGCTGGACGGCCAGGGTATACGAGTATCGCGCCGCCCCATACTATCGATACATCAGTGCGATGGTACTGCCGTTCATCATGCTTTGGCTGGTCTACAGCGCCACGCGGAGGGAGCGGCAGATAGCCTGGCCTTTGGTTCTGGTGAGCATCTACGGCTGGTACGCGCTGTACCTCGGGTATCTCCAATACATCTGGGCCGGTGGTGGCGGGGCGGATTGGGCTCGGGCTCTGATCTGGCCCAGTTATGTCACCGACCCTGAGTTCGGCATCCACCTGGAGCGCGGGCGCGGGGCGTTCCGCACCGCCGTGGGCCAGTCCGTCTTCCTGGTGATGCTGTTCTACATGAACCTCTACAGTATCCGCCGCATCCGCGGACCCTACCGGACCATCCTCATCCTCCAGGCGGTTTTGACCATACCGGCTATCTTCTTCACCGGTATCCGCGCTGGGTACGTGGCGTTCCTGGTGTGCGGGGTGGTCTGGTGCTTGTGGGGCAGCAGCTATCGCGTGGCTGGGCTCAAGATTGCGGTGGGGCTGCTGGTGCTGATTGTTGGCGTTGTTGTGTTTTGGGAGAACCTTGCCACCACCGAACGGCGGACTGGGGGTGTGGCGCAACTGGGGCCCATACGATCGCGAGAAGTTCTGGTCAGGCAGGCGCAGGAGATTGTCCGCGCCTATCCATGGAGGGGGGTGGGGTTTGGTCACTTTATCGACCATCAGGTTCAGATGGCCCGCGACCCGCAAAACCTCTCCGGCATGTCTGCGTTTATGCTCTCGCAGCACAACGTGTTTCTGACGCTGGTGTGCGAAACCGGCGTACCCGGTTTGGTGGGGATCGTTGCGATCTTTGTGGGGGTGTTCTGGCAGTCGCTGTGCCTGCGCCGCAAACTTCCACCGACGGCCGCAGGGTGGTTGTCGCGCGACTTTGTGGTGTTATTCTGGATTATTATGCTGAACTTCATAGTGGCCGGGATGTTCACAGACATGCTCTGGGAGGTTCCCAGTTGCGCGATGCTATGGTCGATGGCAGGTCTGGTCGTCGGCTACAATCGCTTGCTTGATCCCCATCCCATCGAGTTGCCGTCGGCATAGGGCCTCTGCGTCCGATGGGCCCCTCGGTGCCGCGCCGGGAGATGTGAGTTGTCCCTCGTTCGAAGACTGTTCCTGACAGGCTCGTTGACCGAGTCGCTGGGGATTTACGTCTCCATGACGGTTCTGCAGAGAGGTCTGGGCCTTGTGCGCGTGTTTGTGCTGACCTGGCTGTTGACCGTGGAACAGTACGGGTTATGGGGGCTGGGGGCGATGCTTTTTGCCATCGGTGCGCCGATAGTGACCCTCGGGTCCACCGGCGGGGTCGAGCGGTACGTGAGTTTGTTCGAGGCCCGCGGACGCTTGAGGGCTTTTTACCGCATGATGCGGTGGAGCGTACCGGTCCTGGCGCTGGTGCTGACGTCCGCGGCGCTTCTCGCCTCCGATGGTATCACCTCGCTGATCTTCGCGGCGGGCAAAGGCCCCCACGGCGTAACAGGGGACCACCAGAAACTCATCTGTTGGGCCGCCATTGCCAACGCGCTTCTCCTTGCGCTGTATCTGAACATGCTGGCGTTTCTAAGGGGTATGCGGGCTCATCGAGCGGTCTCGGCAGTTGAGATACTCTTCGGCCTGACATTCACGGCCATGGCCCTGGTTGTGTTGGTAGTTGCCCCAACGGGCCTGGCGGTGCTGTTGGCCCACGCGGCGGCGATGGTGATATCGCTGGCCGCCGGCATGGTGCTGCTGCACTTGGGCCTGGAGGCGTCTGCCTCATTCCAGCCGCAGCCGCCCGGCACCGACGAGGCTAACCGACTGGCAGAAGGCGGAGGAACTGTGCCCCTGCCTAACGACGTCCGCCGTCCACGCATGCTCTTGCGGCTTCTCGCCTATGGGCTGGTGTCGTTGTTGGGCACGTTGTTGTGGACGATCAACACCCACATCAGTTTCTACCTGACAAGCACCAAATTGGACAAGTGCGACGCGGGTGTGTTCTACGCGTTCATGCGGCTGTCTCAGCCGCTTGTTCTGCTGGCGGGGGCTGCCTGGACCGTGCTGTTCGTACACGTGGCCAGGCACTGGGAAATCCGCGATCGATCCGAGACCATGATGGTTCTGGAAACCGCCTATAAAGCCATCGCAATGAGCGTCATGACGCTGGCGGTACTGGTTTATGCCTTCTCGCCCCTTTGGGTTCGGACGTTCAAGAGCGAATACAGAGACAAGGTGGAACTGGTCGGCCCGCTGCTGATGTACTTTCAGGCGATGGCCGGTATGGCGATGATGGCTATGCTGGCCAAACTGCGCGAGCGTCCGATGGTCATCGCCGTGGCGGCTGTAGTTGCCGGTGCTGCGAATGTGGCCCTGGCGGAGTGGTGGATACCGATATACGGGGTTGCCGGCGCCGCCTACGCCGCGGGTGTTGGCATGTTCCTCGGCGTGACGGTGGTATCCCTGTCATATCTGGTGGCAATAAAGGCCGGTCTGCAGTGGCGAACAATCGCCGTATTGGCCTTGCCGGCGGCATTGCTGCTGCCGCGATGGGCAGCCGTTGGTCTGTGGTTAGCGATCCTGGGCGGGGTGGCCTGTACGCCGCTGATGTTCGACAAGGCTCAGAAGCGGCTGCTGTGGGCCGGCTTGAAGGCCGGTATCAATTCGCGCCGAAGGGGCAGGCCGTGAACCCTTCGCAAAACACCGTTTCGGCCGTTGTGCGGACCAGCGATCGCCCTGAGAGCCTTCGGCGGACGATTGAGTCGCTGTTGGCACAGAGCCGCCTGCCTGACGAGATCGTCATCGTCAATGACGGTGCCGAAGAGGTTCCCGCCGATTTGGCCGACCGGGTCCGCGCCGCCGGCGTGGCGTTTCAGTATTGTCGGATTTCTGCCCGTTGTGCTCCGGCCGCCCGTAATCGCGGCATGGAACGGGCCGGCGGGGAGATTCTGGTGATGCTCGACGATGACGTGCTGATGGAAAGCGACTGCCTGACGCGCCTGATGGAAATGTACCGCCAGGCGCCGCCGGGCACGGTGGCCGGTATCGGCGCCGCGCCGGTAGAGCCGCCGCCAGGGAGCCTGCTGGGACGGCGGCTGTGGCGTGTGGCTGCAAAGATTATGGGCCTGCGGTGCTGGATGCCGCGAGTCTGCGCCAGTCGGCACGTTGCCCTCCCGGCGCGCCTGCGAAAGAGCCTGCTGCCGGGAAAGGCCCTGTCGGGATGCATGATCAGCCTGCGGCATGAGATTGCATCCGCCTACAGGTTCGACGAAAACCTCCCCGGATATGCTCTGGGCGAGGATCGCGAGTTCTCCTGCCGTGTCGGACAAGAACAACCGCTGTTTCTGGCTGCGGATATGACGGTGCTGCACGACGCGCATCCGCTCGGTCGGCCAGACTGGAAAAGTATCGGGCGGATGCTGGTCACCTCCACGCTGTACATTGCCGGGAAATGTCGCCATCGCGGTCCCGGCAGCGCCATGCTGCTGGGCTACGAGTTTGTCGGGTCGTTTCTCCTCCACGGCCTGTGGGGCATTGGAACGCGCCGGGGAAGAAATCTGCACTTCGCCGCCGGCATTGCGGCTGAACTGATCCACCGGGTTGGCGGGGGGATGAGGAAACTGTTGTGCGGGTCTTGATGGTCATTTGCAAGTTTGTCGCCGGCGGCGCCGAGACGACCGCCCTGGAGTTAGTCCGCGCGCTGGAGGGGCGGGAACACGAGTTTACCGTCGTATCGATTCAGCGTGGTGGAGTACTTGGTGCGGCCTTTACGCGGTCCGCCGCCCGTGTCTATGAGGGGGTTGCGAAGTTCCGCCGCGACCCGCTGGGCCTGTGGCGTGTGGCGCGCATTATCCGGCGGCACCGTATCGACCTGGTTCTCTGTGTTTCCACGGCGCGTGATGCCATGTTTTACAGTTTCCTAGCCCCGGCGGCGGCCTTGCGACGCCTACCGCGAATCTGCTGGTGCACCAGCCGCCCTGGTGGACAGGCGGGTCGGTTTGTAAAGGCGCTGAGGGGATATTGCCGCCTTGGCCTGCTGAATGCGATTGTTTGCATCAGCCGGCTCCAGCGGCGAATGATGGTTGATCGCGGCCTGGGCAGGCGACATCTGCCGCTGATCAGGAACGGCGTGGACATTGAGCGGATTGCCTTGGCGGTCCCGACGACCCTGCCGCTTCCGGCCGGCAAGCGAATTATCGTGCAGGTCGCCAACATCACGCCCGACAAGGATTATGCAACGTTAATCACGGCGGCTGGGCTGCTGCGGCAGCGCCGTGACGATTTTCATCTCGTGCTGGTGGGGCGGGGTACCGACTCGCCGGAAATTCGCCAGGCAGTTCGCGATGCGGGCCTGTCCGGCGGCGGGGATGCTGGGAATGCAACGGATCGGAAGAAAGCTCCTGTAAAAAAAGAATCACCCCCGGCATCCCATAAATCCCTCCAGAATCCTGCGGTTACTTTGGTCGGCCACCGCGATGACGTAGCCGGCATCCTGGCTGCCGCGGACCTGTTCGTGCTGGCCACCCGGGGCGAGGTATCGAGCATAGCCGTCCTGGAGTCCTTTGGGGCCGGTGTGGCGGTGATTGTCTCGGACATCCCTGCGTTTGACGAAATGCTCACAGACGGGTGCGAGGGACTGCGCGTGTCGCCCGGCGACCCCCAATCGCTGGCCGATGCGATTGGAAGACTCCTGGACGACGATGAACTGTGCGCGGAATTGGCTGCTCGGGCTCGGCGGCGCGTGCGACAATTCACCCAGGAGCGGATGGCGGCTTGCTTTGATCGTCTGTTTCGCTGTGTGGCCCGCGAGAGCGGGCAGTGAAATCTGCGTACTTGGGAGTCTTTTTGAAAAGGGCCTCGGGCCGATTTGGCCGAATATAAGACTGTGTCTCGTCCAAAAGAGCCTGCCGATGCCATCATCGCCGTTACGCACCGCTGCAA
>JASLZV010000110.1 GCA_030754715.1 Phycisphaerae bacterium | reverse complement strand
AGGGGCCGCGTCCGTTGGCGTCTACCGTGAACGGGGTCGTCGGGAGGTTTCCGCCGTAGATGCTGGAGCATCCCGTCGCGTTTCCGATGATCGCACGATCGCCGAACAGTTGGCCGATCAGCTTGTAGTACGGCGTTTCGCCGCAACCGGCGCAGGCGCCGGAGTACTCGAACAGCGGCTTGCAGAGCTGGGAGCCCTTGATCGTCTTGAGGTTAAGTGCGGTGCGATCGAGGTCGGCGATGTCCAGGAAGAACGCGTAGTTGTCGCGTTCTGTCGCTCGCAGCGGAGCCTGGACTTCCATGTTGATCGCCTTCTTGCCTTCGACTTCCTTGTTCTTGGCGGGGCACGCTTCAACGCAGAGCCCGCAACCGGTGCAGTCTTCCGGGGCGACCTGGATGGTCCACTTCTTTTCGGCGTAGTCCTTGCCCTTGGCGTCGACTGACTTGAACGTCTCCGGCGCTGAGGCCAGCGTATCGGCGTCGTAGATCTTGCAGCGGATCGAAGCGTGCGGGCAAGCCAGCGAGCACTTGGCGCACTGGATGCAGACGTTGGGGTCCCAGACCGGGATATCCAACGCGATGTTGCGTTTTTCCCACTGCGTGGTCGATACCGGCCAGGTTCCGTCGTCCGGAAGGGCGCTGACGGGCAGCGAGTTTCCGTGCCCGGCCATGATCGGGGCAGTGACGTTCTGGACGAATTCCGGAGCGTCTGCCGACACTACCGGGGGCATCTCGATCGTGCTGTCGACGGCGCCGATTTCGATCTCGTGCAGGTGTGCGATCGACTGGTCGACGGCGTTGTAGTTCATCTGGACGATTTCGTCGCCCTTCTTTCCGTATGTCTTCTTGATCGCGTTCTTGATCGCGGCGATCGCCTCGTCCTGCGGCAGGACGTTTGACAGGTAGAAGAACGCGGTCTGCATGATCGTGTTGATGCGTCGGCCCATTCCAGTGGCTTCGGCGACTTTGTCAGCGTCGATCGTGTAGAACTTCAGGCCCTTGTCGATGATCGTCTGCTGCACCTGCCTGGGCAGTGAGCCCCAGACTTCTTCGGCCGCCATCGGGGCGTTTAGCAGGAACGTTCCGCCGTCAACGAGCGAGGCCAGCATGTCATATTTTTCGAGGAAGCTGAACTGGTGGCACGCCACGAAGTTGGCTCGCGAGATCAGGTACGTCGATCGGACCGGGCGGGCCCCGAAACGCAAGTGCGAGACCGTGACGGCCCCGGCTTTCTTCGAGTCGTATACGAAGTAGCCCTGTGCGTACAGGTCGGTGTTCTCGCCGATGATCTTGATGGAGTTCTTGTTGGCCCCGACCGTGCCGTCGGACCCCAGGCCGTAGAACATCGCCCTGACCACGTCGTCGCTCTCGGTGCTGAATGAAGGGTCGTATTTCAGCGAGGTATCCGTCACGTCGTCATTGATCCCGACGGTGAAGTGGTTCTTGGGTTTTCGCTTCCTGGCGTTGTCGAAAACGGCCTTGACCATAGCCGGGGTGAATTCCTTGCTACTGAGGCCGTAACGCCCGCCGACGACGCGGCACTTCCTGTCGGACTCGACCACCGCGTCCACCACGTCGAGGTACAGGGGTTCGCCGGTGCTACCCGGCTCCTTGGTGCGGTCCAGGACCGCAAGGGTCTTGGCCGATTCGGGCAGGGCATTGGCGAAATGCTCGATGCTGAAGGGGTGGTACAGGCGGACCTTCAAAATACCCACTTTCTGGCCGCTGGCGGTGAGGGCCTCGACGGCTTCCTCGGCCGCCTCGGCGCCGCTGCCCATAAGCACAATCACGCGATTGGCGTCGGGAGCGCCGAAGTAGTCGAACAGGTGATACTGCCTGCCGGTGATTGAGGCGAATCTGTCCATGGCCTTCTGTACGATTCCGGGGCATGCCAGATAGTAGGCGTTTACGGTTTCGCGTCCCTGGAAGTACACGTCGGGGTTCTGGCTGGTTCCGCGGATGACCGGGTGATCGGGGCTCATCGCGCGGCTGCGGTGGGCCAGGACCAACTCATCGTCGATCATCGCCTTCATGTCTTCGGCTGTGAGCTCTTCGGTCTTGGCCACTTCGTGGCTTATGCGGAACCCCTCAAAGAAGTGCACGAACGGCAGGCGGGCCTCCAGCGCCGCGGCGGTGGAGATCAGAGCCATGTCCATTGCCTCCTGGACCGAGTTGGAGGCTATCAGGCCGACGCCGGTCTGGCGCACGGCGTTGATGTCGCTGTGGTCGCCGAAGATGCTCAGCCCCTGGCAGGCCAGCGAGCGGGCCGACACGTGCAGCACCGTGCCGGTCAGCTCGCCGGCGAGTTTGTACAGGGTGGGGATCATCAGCAGCAGGCCCTGTGATGCGGTGAAGGTGGTGGTCAGCGAACCGGTCTGGAGTGCCCCGTGGATGGCCGCCGCTGCGCCGCCCTCCGACTGCATCTCCACGACGGCCGGCGCCGTGTCCCAGATGTTTTTCTGCCCCATGGCGCTCCACGCGTCGGCGTGCTCGCCCATCGCGCTGGAGGGTGTGATCGGATAGATTGCGATTACCTCGTTGACCTTGTGTGACACGTGTGCGACGGACTGGTTGCCGTCCATCATTACCATTCGTCGTGCCATGTTGACCCTTCCTTCAAGTCGCCGAAAGCACCCCGGGTCCCCCTTTGTAGCCGCTCGTTTTCATCGTGAGGGAACAGCTGGATTGCCACACAACAGGAAAGGCCATTTTGCACACTCGATGGGCCTGACGCAATGCATTTCCCGTTACTTGCCGCGGTGGCGTGGCCCTCGGCGGCAAGCCGGGTCGCCCATCTTCTATTGTCCCAGTCCCACCGATGTGCTATACGTGTTGCCATGGATTTGGACGCAATTATCGGGTGCACCGTCATTATTTGCGCGCTTGGGCTGATTGTGGGCCTGTTGCTGTGGAGCCGCCGGGTAATCAAGCGAATTGCCGGGAAAGGTGCGGCCTCATCCGCCCGTCAGATCATGAAAGACCTGCGCGGTGAGCGCTAGTTCAAAAGAGTCCAACCCTCGCGTTTCGACGGAGTTATCGCGCGACCTATCCCTGTTTCACATTGTGATGATGGGGATGGGGATGATGATCGGCGCTGGGGTGTTTGTCGGCATCGGCATCACCATACCCAAGGTCGGGACGGGTGGGCTGCTGCTTACTTTTGCCCTCAACGGCGTGGTGGCGATGTTTACCGCGATGAGTTTCGCCGAACTGAGTTCGGCCATTCCGCGAGCCGGGGGAGCGTACAATTTCGCAAGGGTCGGCTTTGGCAGGGGGGCCAGTTTTATCGCCGGGTGGATGGAGTGGTTTGCCTCCAGCCTGGCCGGGGCCTTCTACGCGGTCGTGTTCGCCAAGGCCACTGTACCGTTCACCCTGGCCCTAGCCCGGTGGGATCTCAGCGAAACCGCAGAGGCGACCGTCGTGCGCCTTACGGCCTTGGCGGCGGCCGGGATGTTTATCTACATCAACTACCGCGGCAGCAGCGAGACCGGCAAGGTCGGAGCGTTCTTTACGGTGGCGCAAATGCTGTTTGTGGTGGCGATTGGCGTGATGGGCGTGGTGGTCGCCATCGCCGAACCACAGCGACTACAGAACTTCCAACCGTTCCTGAACGCCGACGGCGGCTGGTGGAAATTGCTGGGCACGATGGGGGTGATCTACGTGGCCTTCGAGGGCTTTGAGGTGATCGCACAGGCCGGCGACGAGGCTATCGACCCCAAACGCAATCTCCCCAAGGCCATGCTGTACTCCGTGGCGATTGTCACGTTTACATACTTGCTGGTGGCTGTGGCGTCGGTGGTGGCCGTCAGGGGCCAGGGAGACGTGCGACAGTGGTTTGCTGGCGCGGAGGGCGGGCCCACCCAGGGCTTCATCGGATCCATCGATCTGCTGATACCGGTGGGCGGCAGAATCCTGGTAACGCTGGCGATTATCGCTGCGTCTACCTCGGCGCTAAACGCGACAATTTATTCCGCCACGCGGGCGTCCTACGCTCTGGGGCGAGACCGAATGCTGCCGGACGTGTTTGCCAGAATTTCCAACCGGAGCAAGACGCCGCATGTGGCTCTGGCTTTTACCGCCTGCATTATCCTGGCGGCGGCGGCTGGACTCAACGAGTACCACGGGGCGGCCACTGCCAGCATCATGTTTCTGTTCCTGTTTTTTCTGGTGAACCTGTGTGTCATCAGGATACGCGTTAACATGTCCGACGAGTTGGAATACGGTTTCATTATGCCGCTGTTTCCGCTGTTTCCGATTCTGGCAATTGTGTTTCAGGCGGCCTTGTGTTGGGGGATCATGCCCGAAAGCCTGGTGGCCTGGATGATCGGGCCGGCGTGGATTGTCGTCGGAGTACTGATCTACTTCGTGTACTCGCGCAGCCGGGTGCGCGCCGGGGAGCACGAGATCCAGATCCTAAGCGAACGTCCGGCGCCGCCGGGTGCGGGGTATCGCATCATGGTAGCCGTTGCCAACCCCCACAGTGCCCTCGAACTGGTTCAGAATACCTACAAACTCTGTGGGGCCAAGGATGCTCGCGTGGAACTGCTGCACATGGTGCCCGTGCCCGACCAGGTGCCCCTGAGCGACGCGGACCAGTACATGCGTGAGGGCAGGGAAGGCATGCTGGAGACGATGCTGTACTTGGCGCCGCTGTTCCCCATCTCTACGCATCTGCGCTACTGCCGCAACGCGGCGCGCGGGATTCTCTCGGGCGTGAGGGAAAAACGCGTCGACATGCTCATCATGGGCTGGCACGGTCGGGGCGGGTCACGGGCGTTCAGTCTCGGCAGCACGGTCGACCCCATCATCGAGCGGGCGCCGTGTAACGTCGTGATATTCAAGGGTTGCGGAGGCAACCGCGTGTTTCGGCGCGTGTTGGTACCGTTGTCCGACGGGCTGGATGGGGCCTTTGCCCTAGAGGTGGCGGGTATTCTGGCCGACCCGACCGAAGGATCGATTACCGCCTTTATGGTCGATACGGGTCGAGGGAGAAAGCCGTTCGACGTTAGCACCTTCGTGGAGGCAAACCACCGGAAAATCCACCTGCCGAGGGAACGAATCCACACGAAGTCGCTGGCCGCCCGCAATGTGGTCAACGCTATTCTCACCGAGGCCCGGGACTATGACCTGGTGGTCATCGGCTGCACACGCAAACCGTTTGTGAGTCAGTTTGTCCGCATGCCCGTGCCGGAGACGCTGGCCCGGAGGTGTGACAAGCCGCTGGTGATGGTCAAGGCCTCCGGCCGCATTCGGTCGTGGATTAGGCGATGGATCTAGACGGACAATAGATAGTAGTTTCGCCTTTGCGCAAGGTTATATCGTATTCGTGGAGTGGTGCGATCAAAACGAAGTACAATCATGTGACGTCCGATATTGCGGCCCAACTGAGGGGCATCGTCGGCGATACGCACGTGGTTTACGGCGACGCCGACGAACTTGAGCCCTACTCACGAGACGAGATCCCCGATCCGCACTATGCACATATGCCTGAGGCGGCGGTGCGGCCGGGCGGCGCAGAGGAAATCGCCGCCATCCTGCAACTGGCCAATCGCCACAAGATACCCGTGACGCCGCGCGGGGCCGGCAGCGGGCTGTCAGGCGGGGCCGTGCCCGTTTGCGGTGGGATCGTCCTGCTGGCCGACCGAATGAATCGCATACTCCAGATCGATCCGGATAACATGGTCGTCGTGGTCGAGCCGGGCGTGGTCACCGCCGACATAAACGAGGCCGTAGCCGAGTACGGCCTGTTTTACGCCGGGTATCCCATGAGCCTCGAGACCTGCACCATCGGGGGAAACGTTGCGGAGAACGCCGGCGGGGGAAAAGCCGTAAAGTATGGCGTCACAGGTAGATACGTCCTCGGCCTCCAGGTGGTCACCCCCACCGGGCGGATCGTTCAATTCGGCGGAAAGTTAGTCAAGGACGTCACCGGATACAACATGGTCCAACTGATGGTCGCCTCGGAAGGCACGCTGGGGATCTTCACGAAAATCACGCTGAAACTGCTGCCGGTCCCGCGGGCGAGCGTGGATTTGCTATGCCTGTTCAAAAGTGCCCGGGACGCCATCGCCGAGGTGCCGCAGATAATGGCCGCCGCCGGCGTGGTGCCTGCGGCCATCGAGTTCATGGATCACAGTGCCGTTCAGGCCGCCTGCGAGTACCTCGGCGAATCGATCCCATACCAGCAGGCCGGCGCAATGTTGCTGATTACCGTAGATGGTGCCGACGCTGAGCAGGTGGAGTACCAGTACGATGCCATCGGCCAGCGGTGTCTGGCTGCCGGAGCGATCGAGGTGTACGTAGCCGACAACGCCACCACCTCCGAGCGAGTCTGGAAGGTGCGGCGGAACGTTGCCGAGGCGTTTGCTGTGATCTCGCCGCACCAGTGCAATGAGGACCTGGTGGTTCCGCCGTCGGCCGTCGCTCAACTGGCTGCGGGAATGGAGAAGATCGCAGCCAGGCACGGCGTGCGCATTCCGGCCTACGGACACGCCGGCGACGG
>JASLZV010000010.1:298-14968 GCA_030754715.1 Phycisphaerae bacterium | reverse complement strand
GATTGATCTGGGTGCGATGCGTTCGCCGCCGATTTTGATTTTTGGGCTGGTCTACGCGGTGGTGGCGCTGCTGTCAAAGGTAGTGGGATGCGGCCTGCCCGCCCTGCTGGCGAACTTCAACCTTCGCGGCGCGGCGCGGATAGGCTTCGGAATGGCCCCGCGGTGCGAGGTGGCCCTGGTCATCGCTGGTGTGGGACTTTCGGCGGGCCTACTGCCGGCGGAGATATTAGCTGCCGTTATCATCATGGTGATGGTAAATGCGGTCCTGGCCTCGCCGGTGATGATGATGCTGTTTCGCTCGGATGCCAGTGGGACGCGCAAGGCGGTAACCGGCGGCAAGGCCCGAACCAGCGTGCCCTTTGAGTTTCCTTCCATCGAGATGACGGGGTTCTTCGTCGGCAAACTTGTGGACGTATTCGAGTCCGAAGGCTTTTTCGTTCACCATATCAGCCGCCGCCAGCGCCTTTACCAGTTGCGCAAGGACGGCACGGTAATCGACTTCAGCCATAGCGGCAACACCCTGACGTTCACCTGCCGTCAGGGCGACGTTCACCTGGTCCACACGGCCGCGTACGAGGCGCTGGCCGTGCTGGAGCAGGCCATTCGGGGTCTCAAGAAGCCCCTGGACACCAAGTCGATTCGGGCCGGCCTCCAGGACGCCGGGCCGCTGGGCCCCCAAACCCTCAACATGAAGGACTATCTCAGCTCGGGGGTGATCGCGGCGGATATGGGCGGCAGGGACAAGGCCGAGATCATCGATGAACTGCTGGAAGTTCTTCAGCGAAACGGGCTTGTCAAGAACGTGCAGGCCGCCCGCGAGGCGGTCTGGGAGCGGGAGGAAAGCATGTCAACCGGGCTCCAGTACGGGGTGGCCATACCGCACGGCAAGACGGCTGCGGTGGACCGGCTGGTGTGTGCGGTGGGGATCAAAAAGGACGGTGTGGACTTTGACGCAATGGACGGCGAGCCGTCGAAGATATTCATCCTGACGCTTTCCCCGAAAAACAGGCATGCCCCGCACATACAGTTCATGTCGACCGTCAGCCAGATTCTCAACAGCGAGGGGCGGCAGCGAGTCCTTTCGTGCAAGAACGCGCGGCAGATTTACAAGGTCTTCACGGCCCCGCCGCCGGCGGCGCCCGCCGCCAGGGGCAAACGCCCACCGGCTGCGCCCGCGGGGGTGAAGTTCCGCCTGGCGGACTATCTCAAGTGCGAACTGATCAGTCCCGACCTTAGGGGCAATACGGCCGAGGAGATCATTGGCGAGTTGATCGGTTTGCTCGACGGTAGCGGGCTGCTCCTGGATGCGGACGTCGCCGCCCGAACAGTGCTCGACCGCGAAACGCAGATGTCCACGGGCATGGGAGAGGGCATCGCCGTACCGCACGGCAGGACCGACGAGGTGGACAACCTGGTTTGCGCCGTTGGGATCAAGCGGGAGGGCATTGATTTCGGCGCCGCCGACGGTAAACCCACGAAGTTGTTCGTTCTGATGCTGACCCCCGAAGGCGGGAGCGACCCGTACCTCCAGTGCGTCGCCTCGGTGATGGGCGTTCTGGACTCTCCCGGCCGCCAGCGGGTCATGGCGGGACGAACCAGCCAGGAGATCCTGGCGGCGCTGACGTGCGAGTCGGCGGAGTAAAGAGCCTGCCTCCGGCCGCCGGACTGCAATTGCGATTTGCCTGTTCCAAGGACGGCGGCGAAGTTCACGGAACGTGCGCAGTTGGCGGAGAGAGGACAAGTTCGCGGTAAGTCGGCGTATGCGTATAATGGTATTGGTGGAGAATACAGCCGGAAGGGGTGGCTGCATCTTGCGGAGGCTTCGCGGGAGCGAGTAAACTGGACTTTAGAGGCCCTGCGGCGGCGGAGTTATGGGCGGCCTATCCCGGGCGGTGGTTCTCCTGCACGGTCGGGCCTGGCGCGGAATTCGAGGCTGCGTAACCCAATGAACGATTATCTCAAGACGATGCGTAAGTTGGTCGGTTCGCGCCTCATCCACTTGCCGGGAGTGCGCGGGATCATCCTCAATGAAGCCGAGGAGGTTCTGTTGCAACGACGGACGGATATGCCGCTGTGGGGGCTTCCATCCGGTTCCGTGGAACTCGATGAGACGGCCCTGGAAGCGCTCAAGCGGGAGGTGGCGGAAGAGACGTCGCTGCAAGTTGTTCAGGCCGAGCCGATGGCGATCTATTCCGGCCCGACGCAGCGGTTCGCCTATCCCAACGGCGACGAAATCCAGTGCTTTTCAGTTGCCTTTATCGTGCGCCAGTGGGAAGGGCAGCCCAGGGCGGACGGCGCCGAAGGTTCCGAGGTACGTTTCTTTCCGCTGCCGGGGCTTCCGGATGATATGGTCTCCATCCACAAACATACCCTCAGTGACTTCGAAAGGTACGACGGAACGTTCTTCTTGACCTGACGGCCGGCGGAAAGTGGAATAACGATCTGATTTTCAACATGCCATACGGTTTGGCAGCGTGGTTTTTTCGGGAGAATCGTCATTATGTTGACGTATGAATACAAATGCGAAAAGTGCGGATTGAAATTCGAAAAACTTCAAAGCATAAAGGATGAGGCGCTGAAGGTTTGTCCCGATTGTAGCGGCGAGGTGAAGCGCCTTATCGGGACCGGTGCGGCCATAGTCTTCAAAGGCTCCGGTTCCGGCGCTGGCGACCACGGAGAGGCGCCCCCTGGGCGCTGTCGCGATTGGCCCTACTGCGGAAGGGACAGGCCCTGCGAGGAATAGGCACAAACAAGGTACATACAATGAGTTACATATTTGGACCAGTACTGTCGCGACGGCTTGGGCGGTCCCTTGGCGTGGATATCGTGCCGTTCAAGACGTGCACCTACGACTGTGTCTATTGCCAACTGGGGCGTACGATCGACAAGACACTCGAGCGAAAGCAATGGACGCCGCTGGACGATGTCCTGGCGGAATTAGAGGGCAAACTGATCTGCCGGCCGGACTACATCACGCTAAGCGGGTCCGGTGAACCGACGCTCTTTGTGCAGATGGGTGAACTGATCGACCGCGTCAAGGCGATGACCGACGTGCCGTTTGCCGTATTGACGAACGGGTCGCTGCTGTGGCGCAAAGACGTTCGAGACCAGTTGGTCAACGCCGACCTCGTTATCCCGTCGCTCGACGCCGGCGACGCGGCGATGTTTCGCGCCGTGAACCGGCCGCACGAGGATATCTCGTTTGAAAAGATGCTGGACGGCCTGATTGCGTTCCGCAAGGAGTTTGCCGGCGAGTATTGGCTGGAGATCATGCTTCTGGCCGGGTACACCGCGATAGAAGCCGAACTGGCGAAGATTGTCGGGTGCGTTGAAATGATACGGCCGGACCGCGTTCAGTTGAACACAGTGGCGCGTCCGCCGGCGGAGGATTTTGCCGTTGGTGTTTCCCCGCGGCGGATGGCGGAGTTGGCCGAAATGTTCGATCTGCCAGCGGAAGTTATTGCCGACTTTAGCGGCGATGGTAAACAACACGAGTCCGCGGCGGGCCGGGAGGAGATTCTGAACATGTTGCGAAGGCATCCCTGTTCCATAGACGACCTCGCGGGCGGACTTGGCGTGCAGCGCAACGAAGCCATAAAGCACGTCGAGGAACTGGCCGCCGAGGGTTTGCTTGAGCCGGTTCGGATGGGCAGCAAGTCCTATTACAGGGCCAGGCAATAGCAGGGGGCATGAGCCCGAAATGAAACACAACCGTGCCGTGGTGCGTTTCTACAAACGCAACTACAAGAGCGTCTGGACGGACTTAAATGCGGCCCAGGACCTCGGCTACAAGGTCACCCCTGACTTTCTCGATGCCTTCCGCAACGCCCCACTCGACAATTAGCACCCCACAAAAGGACAATCCTTCGCAGGCGCCCCCTCGGAGCACTCCCAAGTTGAAGATAATCTTTCCCGTTGCCCCGGGGCGATATAGCATAGGGGCACATGGCGACGCCCTCGTGCCGACAGGTGTCTTAGATGAGTGACTTGGCAACCAAAGTCTCTATTGAACCTCCCAATCCCGCCCGACGCCGCTGGTCAACGTCGCTGGCGCCCGTCGTGATCGTTCTTGTCGGCGTGGCGGCGTACCACAACAGCCTCGGCGGCCCGTTTATCTTCGACGACACCGGGTCTATCACGGAGAACCGCACCATTCGCCGCCTGTGGCCGATCCGGCCGCTTTTCTCACCGCCAGCCAAGGGTCTCGCCGTCCAGAGCAGGCCTGTCGTCAATGTGTCGTTGGCGATCAACTACGCCATCGGCGGCCTGGACGTGCGGGGCTACCACGTCTTCAACCTGGTTGTCCACATCCTGGCGGCCTTGACGCTGTTCGGGGTCATCCGAAGGACGCTGGGGTTAGCGGCTGTGCCCGAATATGTCGCCGGTGCGTCGCTGCCGCTGGCCCTGACCGCGGCCCTGATCTGGACGGTTCACCCGCTGGCTACCGAGGCCGTGACGAACGTCATCCAGCGGACCGAGTCGATGATGGGGCTGTTCTATCTGCTGACGCTGTACTGCGTGATCCGCGGCGCCACGGTATCTCGCCCCGGGTTGTGGTACCTCGCCGCTATTGTCGCCTGCGCGCTGGGGGTAGGTTGCAAGGAGGTCGCAGCAACGGCGCCTCTGATCGTCCTGGTGTACGACCGGGTCTTTCTGGCCCGCTCGTTCAAGGAGGCCTTTGCCCGCAGATGGCGATTGTACGTGGGCCTGGCCGCCACGTGGCTGCTTCTTGCGGCGATGGTGATGCCGGTGATGTCCATGGCCGGGACTCGCGGCGGGTTTGGCGGAATGACCTATTGGAAGGTTTTGCGCTACTATGCCTTCACGCAGTCGATAATGATCGTCCGTTACCTGCGTCTTTGCTTTTGGCCGCACCCCTTGATCCTGGACTATGGCCCTGAGCCGACCGGTCGGGCGGCAGTGCTGAGCGTGCCCCACGCGATCGTTATGGTGGCGCTGCTGGGCGGAACCATCTGGGCCCTTCGGCGCAGGTGCTGGTTGGGGTTTCTGGGGGTGTGGTTCTTTGGGATCCTGGCGCCGAGTTCGAGTTTCGTACCGCTGTTGATTCAACCTGCGGCGGAAAAGCGGATGTACCTTCCGCTGGCGGCCGTCGTTGCAGTGGTGGTGATCCTGGGCTATGTGCTCGGCCGAGACCTCCTGGGGCGCCTGGTGGCGGCGGGGCACTTGCGGAGGGCTCTCGGGCGGGTCGCTGCTGTTGGGTTGGTCGCCGCGGTCGCGTTGATTCTGGGGTTTCTGACCGTCAGGCGCAACAGCGACTACCGCAGTGAATTGGCCATCTGGGATGACACCGTCAACAAGCAGGCAAATAATTGGCGCGGGTGGAACGGGCGTGGGCTGGCTTACGGACAACTCGGCGACTACGACCAAGCCATCGCCGATTTCAGCCGAGCCATCGAACTGAAGCCCGATATCGCCAAACCATATAACAACCGAGCCCTAGTATACGAGAAAAAGGGCCGCCACGACAGGGAAATGCATGACCTCAACAGGGCCATCGAACTGGATCCCGACTACGCCGTGGCCTACAACAACCGGGCCATGGCGTACCGGAAAAGGGGCCTCCACGACAAGAAAATGCAGGACCTCAACAAGGCCATCGAACTGAAAGGCGACTATGCCATCGCCTACCAGAATCGGGCAGCCGCGTACGCGATCAGGGGCGATTACGAAAAGGCCCGGGCCGACCTCAGGAAGGCCCAGACCCTCGGGCGCAGGCCCGACCCCAGGCTCATCGAACTCCTTCGCAGGGCTTCGCGGCGCAAATAGGCGGCGAGTGGCAGGTCTCCGCAGTCCGGCGGGCATGGGGTTCCATGAAAGGTTTATCCGCAAGGCCCCACTGACTCGTTCGGCGCCCCTGGTAACCTTGACATTCTCTCAACCACAAGGGGCACAAAGACCTCTAGGGCACAAAGAAGAATCCTGATGGTCTTGGTGGGGTTGGTGACTTCCATCACGCGCGGCTGGCGTACATGCGTAACGCAAGCGGCCCCGCGTGATGCGGGGCCGCCTGAGAACGAATATGTCTACTCAGTTTTTCACCAACACCTTACCGGCTTACCGGCGCTTGCGCCTGATCAGCACGCCCAGTCCGCCAAGTGTCAGCAGGGCCATGGTGACCGGCTCGGGCACCCACGTCACCAGGATGTCGTCAATATATGCGAACGTCGTGGGGTTGTAAAAGTAGTTGGTGTTGTTGGCGTCTTCCGAACTGCCCGCCCCGAACTCCGTGAAGCTGATAACGTCTAACGTGAAACCTTCGCCGACGCTGCCCTCTCGAATGGCATCGCTGTCCACAAGGACAAGCCCGGATCCGCTATCGGCGTAAAAATCGTACGTGCCCGCATCCAGGTCAAGAACCGTCTTGTAAGTGACCCAGGTGGCCTCTGCGCCCATGCTTGTGGAGGTGACAATCTTGCGGTCGAGAGGATAGGCATCGGTCCCGTACATCAAGGTGTAGGAGTCCGGCGACGCCGCACTGACTTGTGATTGTCTATCGTTGTACCCAGACCATAGCCCACCGGGTCCCTTGCTGGGGCTCGGACCATACGCGGCATCGCTGGTGTCGTAGCCGTCCAGGAGTTCTACTTGCAGACTGTTGGTGTTCCGGCCCACGGCCGTATCCACCGTCTGGAGATACTGAGCCCACTGGGCCGTCACAATACCGGTGCTCTTCTCGGTGATCTTGTGCCTGAGGTAGTTATAGTAGTAGCTGGGCTGCAGGAACTTCACCGACTGGGTTCCGGTGGCGGCCAGATCGTTCGTCACCATGAACTGGCCCGACGCAGCACTCGTCGGATAGATATAGAACTGGCTGTACCATTCCAGCTGATTGCTTCCGCCGCCGTAAATCTGCGGCGCCAGTTCCACGTCGCTGCCGGAGGCGTCCGAGTAACCGCCGCTTACCTCAAAGCCGGCCGACAGCAGCGTCTCGCCGTTGGCCATGCCAGCCACGCCGAACAGCAGCATCATAACTAGAGCTAGTTTGTACATGTTGGTTCTCCTGTTCACTAGTTGTCGCTCTACCCTCTCCCGTAACCTGACCTGTAAGTGAGACCTCCTCACTCCAGAAGAACCAGTATATCCCAAAGGCGGTTTCGTGTCAAGGAGAAAACGCTCACTCGAGCGAGGTTTGATTCTCCTCTTCTACAACCAATCGGGCGAGCGAGTTGCTTACACGCGAACCTTTACCTGGTACCTATAGTATATTCGCAAACCGCCTTTGTATCAAGAAGGGCAAAAAAGCCGTTTTTTTCATTCTGCACTACCAAAGTGGGGTTTTTCTTTAGTGGTGGCCTTGGTGATGTTCGTATCTTCACCTCACGCGCAGTTGGCGTAATGCATAAAGCAAACGGCCCCCGCAAAAGGCGGGGGCCGCCTGAGAACATATTTGCGTATTTAGTTTTTTACCAATAACTTACCGGCGTCTGCGCCTCAACAGCACGCCCAGTCCGCCAACGGCCAGGAGGCCCATTGTGACCGGCTCGGGCACCCACGTGATCGAGATGTCATCGATGTAGGCGTAGTTGGTGCTGTTGTTGAAGTAGTTGGCTGACGGCCCCATCTGGTAGAACCGGTATACGTCTATCAGGACCGGCATGACCTGTGTGGTGTCGCCGTCCGCCATATCCAGGTCGCTGCCCATCAAAACCCACCCGCCGCCGACGTTACCGTACAGGTCGGCCGTAACGGCGGTGATGTCAATCTCAACCTTCCAGCCAATCCACGCGTTCGCACCGTGTATGCCCGTCAGGGTATAGTCAACGTAGTTCCAGTTGATCGTATCGGGATCTTTGTGGCCCATGTACGTGCCAAAGGCATCACCTATGCCCGAGTTCGCGGACCCGGTGCCGGGGTGCTCGTTACCGACGGCCGCGCCGTTGGTGTCGAACCGGTCCTTCAGGACCACCAAATGGCTGGGGGTGTCGGAGCCGGTGGTGGCAACGTGGGTGAAGTACACCCACTGCTCCACGGTAAGAATACCGTCGGTCTTCTCAGGAATGACATGCGAGTAGAAGTTGTAGTAGTAGCCGTCCATGTCGTGCCTGATCGACTGGGTCCCGGTGTGGGCCCGATCCGTGCTGACGATGGCGCCAAAGGTGCCGCTGGCGGCCTTGGATGTGTATCTTTCGCCATACCAACCTCCCTGATTGCCTGTGGCGCCGAGGTAGCCGACAATGAGGGGGCCCGGTGCATAGCCTTCGCCCGTCTCAAACCCGGCGGACAGCAGCGTTTCACCGCTGGCCACGCCGGCCACGCTCAGTACCAGTAACAACGTTAGTGCAAATTTGCGCATTTGCTTCTCCTTTGCTGTTCAAACTGGTTGAACTTGTTCACCCCAGCGACCCGTCCCTTGGGGACGTACCAACCGCTTCGGATGGGTTCGTAACTTGCCGCCTTTCATCCTGCTGCCATCATGCCTCCTTTTACAAAAAAACTGATAGAAAACGTATGCTATGATTCGCAGTTGTGTTAGCGATTCCAGAGACCCTGCACGACATGCTCTCCAGCAGCTCTTTGACGGCTCTCCAGAAGGCTCCACAACTTGATATTATGCTACCCGCAAAATGCTTTTGTGTCAAGGAGAAAACGCTGGTTTTTCGTTTTTCGTCACAAAAAAGGCTTTTTGCTTCAGTCAGCCCGGAAGCAGGGGGTTCGTGTGCCCCACAGGGGCGGAAGACTCAGAGGTGTTTTTGTTCCAAGCGGTTATACCTTGTCGGTTTTGCCGGACGATCCGCCTCCAGCCGGCGAAATGTTGAGATAATCTTTTCCCCGGCCCCTGGGCGATATAGCATAGCAGGTAACAATGGCGGAATTCGACAACCCATCAGCCCCCATGAACGAAACTCAGGGCGATCCATCCGCCCGGAACACTCCTGCGCCCCCGCATCGCCGGGCAACAACGGCGGCGGGTGTGTTCATCGTCATGGCTGGCGTGCTTGCATATCACAACAGCCTCGGCGGCCCGTTTATCTTCGACGACATCACGACCATCCCGGAAAATTCGACTATCCGGAGCCTGTGGCCGATTTGGACGGCCCTGTCCCCGCCAAAAGGGGGGACGCCCGTCCAGCGAAGACCCATCGTCAATCTGTCGCTGGCGGTCAACTACGCCATCGGGGGCCTGGACGTCCGCGGCTACCACGTCTTCAATCTGGCTGTCCACATCCTGGCAGCTCTGACGCTGTTCGGGGTCATCAGAAGGACGCTGGGGCTGTCTGTTGTGCCCGAGTACATCGCCGCCGCGTCGCTGCCGCTGGCCTTTGTCGCTGCGCTGATTTGGACGGTTCACCCGCTGGCCACCGAGGCTGTCACGTACATCATCCAGCGGACCGAGTTGCTGGCAGGCCTGTTCTATCTGCTGACGCTCTACTGCCTTATCCGCGGCGCTTCTGCTTCCCGTTCTGTGTGGTGGAATGTTGCGGCCGTAGCCGCTTGCGCCCTGGGCATGGGCAGCAAAGAGGTAGTGGTCTCCGCACCTCTGGTCGTCTTGGTGTACGACCGATTGTTTCTCTGTCGGGCGTTCAAAGAGGTTTTTCACCGGCGGTGGGGCCTGTACCTGCCACTGGCCTCAACCTGGGCCCTCCTTGTCATGCTGCTCGGTCATGGAAGTGAGGCGGCACCCGGGGCTGTTCATGTAAGCGTTTATGTAAGCAGGGATGTTTATTGGACTGCCCTGCCTACTTACGCCTTGATGCAACTGGCAGCCATCGTCCGTTACCTGGGTCTTTGCTTTTGGCCCCACCCGCTGATCGTGGATTACGGCCATCTTCCCACCGGGACAGTCTCGCTGAACCCTACCCATGCGATCATCGTCCTATTTCTCCTGGCCGCAACGGTTCGGGCGTTTACCAAGCAGCCCAGGCTGGCTTTCTTGAGTCTTTGGTTCTTTGCGATCCTGGCGCCCAGTTCGACCATTATCCCGGTGGTGGGCCAGCCCATTGCCGAAAAGCGGATGTACCTTCCCCTGGCGGGGGTTGTTGTGATTGTTGTGCTGGGGGTATACGCCCTTGGGCGGCGCATTTGGGATCGCCTGGGGGCCCCTGATCGCCTGCGCAGCGTCCTGGGGCGGATTGTCGGCCTCGCGCTGGCCGGGGCGGTGGCCTTGACCCTGGGCGTCGTGACGATTCGGCGCAACGCCGACTACCACAGTGTCATGTCCATCTGGCACGACACCGTGGAGAAACGCCCGTACAATTATCGGGCGTGGAACAACCGGGGTGTTGCACACGGGCAGAAGGGCAACCACGACAAGGCAATCCGCGATTACACCAGGGCCATCGAACTGGAGCCGAACTATGTCCGGGCCTACAACAATCGGGCCGTCGCGTACTTCTACAACGGCAACTACGACAAGGCCCGGGCCGATGCCAAGAAGGCCCAGGTCCTCGGATGGAAGGTCACCTCCACGTTCCTCGAACTCCTCCGCAAGGCTCCCCACGAGGATTAGGGTGTCCCATGCGAAGCACTCGTCCGGAGGTACGGCATGCCGCTGGCCCCACAATGAAGATAATCTTTCCCCCGGCTTCGGGGCGATATAGCATAGCGGTCAACAATGGCGGAATTCGACAACCCATCGGCCCCCATGAACGAAACTCAGGGCGATCCATCCGCCCGAAACATTTCTGCGCCCCCGCGTCGCCGGGCAATAACGGCGGCGGGACTGATCATCGTCCTGGCCGGAATCGCGGCGTACCACAACAGTCTCAACGGGCCGTTCATCTTCGACGATAAAGGGTCGATCACAGAAAACCCCACCATCAGGAGTCTGTGGCCGATCTGGGAGGTCTTTCAGCCGCCGGCCGGCGGCGTGGCCGTCCAGAGTCGCCCCATCGTCAATCTGTCGCTGGCCGTTAACTACGCCGTCGGAGAATTGGACGTGCTTGGCTACCACGTTTTGAACCTGGTTGTTCACATCCTGGCGGGCTTGACGCTGTTCGGGGTCATCAGAAGGACTTTGCACCTGGCGGTTATGCCGGAGCATGTCGCCCGCGCGTCGCTGCCGCTGGCCTTTGTTGCCGCGTTGATCTGGACGGTTCACCCGCTTACCACCGAGGCCGTGACGTACATCATCCAGCGGTGCGAGTCGATGATGGGGCTGTTTTACCTGCTGACGCTGTACTGCGTGATCCGCGGCGCCACGGTATCTCGCCCCGGGTTGTGGTACCTTGCCGCGGTGGTGGCCTGCTGGCTGGGGGTCGGCTGCAAAGAGGTGGCGGCAACAGCGCCTCTGATTGTCCTTGTGTACGACCGGGTCTTTCTGGCCCGCTCGTTCAAGGATGTCTTTCGACGCAGATGGCGCTTGTACGTCCCCCTGGCCGCCGCATGGCTGCTCCTGGCTGCGCTGGTGATGCCGGTGATGTCCACGGTTGGCTCTCGCGGCGGCATTGGCGGAATGATCTATTGGAAGGCTTTGCGATACTACGCCCTGACGCAGTCGATAATGATCATGCGTTATCTGGGCCTTTGCTTCTGGCCACACCCGCTGATCATGGACTACGGTATTCTGCCGACCGTCAAAATCGCCCTGAGCGTCCCGCAGACGATCGCCATGGTGCTGCTGCTGGTCGGAACGGTGTTGGCGTTTCGCAACAGGCCATGGCTTGGCTTTCTGGGGGTGTGGTTCTTTGCGATACTGGCGCCCAGTTCGAGTTTCGTGCCGCTGCTGATTCAACCTGCGGCCGAAAAGCGGATGTACCTTCCCCTGGCGGCGGTGGTTGTGGTTGTTGTGCTGGGGTCATACACCCTTGGGCGGCGCATTTGGGATCGCCTGGGGGCCCCTGAGCACCTGCGCGAAGTCGTCGGGCAACTTGCCGTCCTGGCGATGGGGGTGGCGGTGGCCCTGGCCCTGGGGCGGGTGACGGTGCGGCGCAACTGGGACTACCGCAGCGGTCTGGCCATCTGGGACGACACTATCGCCAAACAGCCAAACAACTGGCGGGCCTGGCTCTGCCGGGGCGTCGCCCACGGCAACAGGAGCAGCCACGACAAGGCAATCAGCGATTTCAACCGGGCCATCGAACTGTATCCCGCCTATACCAGGGCCTTCTATAACCGCGCCATCATGTACGAGAAAAAAGGCCGGCACCAAGAGTCAATCGACGATTTTGGCAAGGCCATCGAACTGAAGCCCAACTATGCCGAAGCCTACTATGGACGGGCCATGTTACATTTGGCCGGGGGAGACTACCAAAAGGCCCGGGCCGACGCGGAGAAGGCCCAGGCGATGGGGTACAAGTTCCCAGCTAGGTTTCTTGAAGCCATCGGCAAGGGCCCGGGCGGGAATTAGGACGCCCTGCAAGAAAGTACCCGCCGCAGACGCCCGCTCTGGGCGCTGGTGTATTGGAGATAACCTTCCCCGACGCCCCGGGGCGATATAGCATAACGGTCCATGGCGGCAAGATCCGACAAGACGGCAGCACATATCAGTCCTCTGTCGTCCGCACCGTCGGGCGAGTCTTCCAGAGGCGCCCGGCGCCGTTGGGCAATAACGGCGTCGGGGCTAATCATCGTCCTGGCCGGCGCGGCCGTGTATCACAACAGCCTTAACGGGCCGTTTATCTTCGACGACATCAACTCAATCCCAGGGAGCCCCACCATCCGCAGCCTGTGGCCGATCTGGCCGGCCCTGTCCCCGCAGACGGCGGGTGGTCTGGCCGTCCAGGACAGACCCATCGTCAACCTGTCTCTGGCCGTCAACTACGCCATCGGCGAACTGGACGTCCGGGGCTATCACATCTTCAATCTGGTTGTCCACCTCCTGGCGGCCCTTACGCTGTTCGGCGTCATCAGAAGGACGCTGCAGCTGGCGGTCATGCCGGAGCATGTCGTCCTCTCGTCGCTGCCCCTGGCATTTGTTGCCGCGTTGATCTGGACGGTTCACCCCCTAAACACCGAGGCCGTGACGTACATCATCCAACGGACCGAATCGCTGATGGCGCTGTTTTACCTGCTGACGCTGTACTGCGTGATTCGCGCCGCCGCGGCGCCGGGCCCCTTGCCGTGGTACCTTGCTGCCGTTGTCGCCTGCGCGCTGGGGGCCGGCTGCAAGGAGGCAATGGTAACCGCGCCTGTGATTATCCTGTTGTACGACCGGGTGTTCCTGTCGCGTTCGTTCAAGGAGGTGTTTGCCCGCAGGTGGCCCCTCTACGTGGGCCTGGCCGCCACGTGGGGTCTCCTGGCGGCGCTGGTGCTGCCCCTGAGCGGGCGGGCCGAGTTGCCACCCGAGTACGAGTATTGGACGGCGACGCGTTCTTACGCTTACATGCAGTTTGAAGCCGTTGTCCGCTACCTGGGACTTTGCTTCTGGCCATACACGCTGGTCATGGACTATGGCGAACTGTCTGTTGGCGAGGTCGCCCTGAGCGTGCCGCAGGCGATTGTCATCGGTTTGTTGCTCGCCGGAACCATCTGGGGCCTCTGCCGCAGGCCCCGTGTTGGTTTCCTGGGGGTGTGGTTCTTTGGGATCCTGGCGCCGAGTTCGAGCGTGATACCGCTTGTGCTTCAGCAGGCGGCCGAAAAGCGGATGTACCTGCCCCTGGCGGCGGTCGTGTTGGGTGTTGTAATCTCCGCATACGTCTTGGGCCGACGTCTCCTGGATCGGCTGGGCCTGGTGCAGGGACGGCGGAAAGTTGTCGGGCGGCTTGTCGCCCTGGCGGTGGCCTTGGCCCTGGGCGTGGTGACTGTGCGGCGCAACTGCGACTACCGCAGCGAGATGTCGATCTGGGACGACACCATCACCAAGAAACCGGACAATGCGCGCGCGTGGATTAACCGCGGGAACGCCTTCGCATCCATGGGCCGGTACGATCAGGCAATCCGGGATCTTGACAGGGCCATCGAAATTAAGCCGGACAGTAGCGAAGCCCACAGCAACCGCGGTGCCGCGTATGCAAGCAAGCGCAACGCCGATAAGGCAATCGGCGATCTTGACAAGGCCATCAAACTGAAGCCGGATTATGCCAAGGCCTACAACAACCGCGCCGTGGCGCATTTCCTGAGGGGCGACTACGGGGCGTCCTGGGCGGACGTGAGGAAGTGTCAAGACCTCGGCGGCAGAGTTAATCCTGACTTTCTGGCTAATCTGATCAGGGCCTCGAGGGGACAGTAGCACCTGCGGCGCGCGCCGTGGCCGGTTTGGCAGCCATTGTTGACATCGCTCATGGGGGGGAGTATATATGCCCTCCCGCGGCGCGGGGTCCAGGCGCGTACCTGTCGATCGGTTAAGTCCACGTTAGGCAAACAAAGAAGGAAGAAAGACTTCATGAACGACTTGAAGGACAGGCCGCAGGTTACGATCGTGGGGGGCGGCATGATCACGCGGATACAGTTGCTGCCCACTATCTACCAGCTTCAGCGGCAGGGCGTGGTTGGCGAGATTCACGTATGCGCCCTGGATTCTCCTCCGATTAAGGAAATACAGACCGACGCGACCCTGGCCGCGGCCTTCCCCGACCGGAGTTTCGTGCCGCATCCCGACCCGGGGAAGGTGCCGGCGGAAGAGAAGTTTCCCGATCTGTACAAGGAGGTCCTGGCCGCCGCGGGTGGGGGTAGCGTGGCCGTGATCGCCGTGCCGGATCAATTTCACTATCCGGTGCTCAAGGCGGCCATCGAAAACGACCTGCACATCTGTATCGTCAAGCCGCTGGTGCT
>JASLZV010000010.1:0-288 GCA_030754715.1 Phycisphaerae bacterium | reverse complement strand
CACGAAGCGGAGGAGATAGCCCGCCTGGCCTATAAGCGTGGCCTGGTGGTGGGGGTGGAGTACCACAAACGGTTCGACTATCGCAGTTTGATGGCTCGGGCGAACTACCGCGCCGGGCGTCTGGGCGAATTTCGCCTCGCCCAGGCCCAGATGATCGAGCCGTACTACTATCGCGACTCGAATTTCCAGAACTGGTGCACCTGCGAAAACAGCGACATGTTCACCTACGTGGGCTGCCACTACGTGGACCTGGTGGCTTTCATAACCGGCCTCAAGCCGACGGCCGTC
>JASLZV010000109.1 GCA_030754715.1 Phycisphaerae bacterium | reverse complement strand
CACGCCCCGGAACCGGGCGTGCAGACCGTCCAGCAGTTCCTGGAGATGCTTTCGTTGGCGAGAGTCAGGCTTGCGGAAGGGGCTGATCTCGTCCTTCCAGCCGCGGGCGCCGCTCGAGCGGAAGACAACCGGCTCGGCACCGATCTTGTCCAGCGTTCCCTTGATGACAATCCAGTTTGCAATCACGCCGATGGCGCCCGTGATTGTGGTCGGCTCGGCGAAAATCTCGTCGGCTGGGGCGGAAATGTAGTAGCCGCCGCTGGTCGCGTAGGCGCCCATCGAGACAATCACCTTGATCTTACGCTTGGCCTTGAGCGCATCGACCATGGCACTGATTCGGTCGGAGCCCCCCACGCCGCCGCCGGGCGAGTCGACACGCAGCACCACAATCTTGACGTTCGCGTCACGGCACACCGAGGTTTCAAAGGCGGCGAAGTTGTCGGCCGCCTCGTCGTTGATCATGCCCGATATTGTGTACAACGCCACCACCTGATCGTCGGCGCCTTCCTGCACAACCGCGCTCGCCAGCTTGCCGGCCATCTGGACCTTCACCAGCAGAAGCAGGTATCCGTTCAGGATGACCGACAGCACGAAGAGCATCAGGAACGCGCTCCGGAGGATTCGACGCAGCCAGCCTTTCCTGCGAGGCGGAGGCTGGCACCATGACGGCGCCGCCGGCGCTGCGGGCGGCCGGGCCACCGGCGGGGGAGGGGTTTGCCCGCGCTGCGGCTCAGGCGTTTCCGGAAACGGCGGTGTGGTGGGCGTCTGTTCTGACATTGTCGGTCTCCTTGAGTGTTGCCAGGTAAGTCTGATGACATTCGCGGCCACGCGGTCCGGGCTGCCGCCCATGCCCCGCGCCGGCAAGGAGAATTGTACCGACTTGGCCGCCGCCGGTCTTGGGTTTTCTCAGGCGCCCTGGGCCGCACTACCGCCCGCGCCGCGCCACCCGCGACGCCAGCCTTGACTCATCGGGGGGGGCGTGGCACAATTCCACCGCGCGATCGGGGCGTAGCTTAACTTGGTAGAGCACCTGCTTTGGGAGCAGGAGGTTGCTGGTTCAAATCCAGTCGCCCCGAGGTCAACGCCGAGGTCTGGGAGATGCTGCACAGCGATGCCTCCCGGCCGTTCGACAAGCCCGAAGGCGGCCGAATCGCGGTGAAGGTGATCAACCACCTCGGCGACGAGGTGATGAAAGTGTTCCGGGTGGAATGAACTGAGCGGTATGAGCTGACAGCAGCGGGAGCCGGAAAATGGACCGTGTCGCATACGAGGTGGGAATGCTTGTGTGCCATCCGAACAAGCCGGACTGGGGCCCCGGCAAGGCTGTCTGGGAAATCCCGTATCATTCGACGGCAGCGACAAACAGGGCCTGGATTGAAAAGGTTCCGGCCAACGGTTTGCTGAGCAGTGGAGTTGGCTAGGAAAGAGGAGAAAGATGAAGCATCTGTTTTTGACATCGGTCTGCCTGACTGTGCTTTTTTTCGTCGGTTCGTCACTCGGCGCCCCGAAGTCCGATTCGCTGGTCCTGGTTCAGGATGGGCGGCCGAACGCAATAATTGTTCTGGCGGCTAGACCGCGGGCGGCTGCACAACTGGCGGCATTCGAGTTGCGGCACTACATCCAAAAGATCTCCGGTGCCAAACTGCCCATCGTGCGCGAACCGGCCAGCGTCGAGGGCAACCGCATTCTGGTGGGCTCGAGCAGGGCCACCGAAGAACTCGGCTGCCGCAACAAGGACTTCGCCGAACAGGAATACACCATAAAGACCTTCCCGAAGGCCCTGCTGCTGATGGGCTACGACGGGGCGGAGTTTTCAGATGTCCGCTACGAGGATCACGTCAGCCTGTACAAGGCCGCCTCAGGGGCGATAGCAAGTTGCTACGCAGTACACGCCTTCCTTGAAAAGGTCCTGGGCGTGCGCTGGTACTACCCGAACGAGGAGCTTGGCGAAGTGGTTCCGATCTCGGGCACGGTCGCGATCAAGGCCTTGGACATCCGTCGCCGCCCGGATGCGCCGGTCCGGTCAATCTATCCCTTGTACATCAATACCGAACGACTCTACTTCACCGAGTGGGAGCAGCCCCGGAAGTTCCAATCTTCCTGGGTCAATCCCCGGACCAGTCTTCTGTATTGGATCCGCAACAAATTTTGGGGCGGGACGCGACATAACACCAACCACTCCTTCGATCGTTACGATGTGGCGTTCGGCAAGGACCATCCCGAGTGGTTCAGCACCAAGAGCTACGCCAAAATGCAGCAACTGAACTATCAGAGGGGCGTTCAGCCCTGCCTGACGGCCCCGGGATTATTCGAGCAGGTGGTGCAGATTGCCCGCGATTACTTTGACGGCAAGCCGGAAGCCTTCCCTGGCGCATACTATGCGGCCTCCGGGAACTTTTTCTCGGTCATGCCCAACGACAACACCAACATGTGCGGTTGCCCCGCCTGCCGTACGCAGTATCGCAACGACACCGGCCCGGAAGGCAATGCCAGCCATTACGTCTGGGGGTTCGCCAATCGCGTCGCCAAGGAGGTGCGCAAGACCCATCCGAAGGCGATGATCGCCAACTGCGCCTACTTCAATTACACCACCCCGCCCCGAAGGATGGTCTTCGAGCCCAATGTGACCGTCGAATTCTGCAAGTTCTACACCGGGTACTCCAACCGCAATTATCAGGAGCGGGACTATCATCGCATCTCGGAGTACGTTCATAAGAACAAGGCCAAATTTTTCACCACCTGGGAGTACCTCATAAAACCCAGCATCACCGAGTGGGCCTTTCCGTGCTTGGTGCCCCACGTTCACGCCGATGACGCCAGGCGCCTGCGAGACATCGGCGGCTTTATGGGAGGCAAACTCCAGTTCCGCTACATGGTGACGTGCGCGGGTGATAAGGCCACGGGCGGCGTTGCCCAAATCAGCCCGGTGCTGGACTTCATGAACCTCTACTGGCGCGTGAAACTCTACGATGATGCCGCGTATGACATAGACAAGGGTCTGAATGAATACTACCAGAAGTTCTTCGGTCCGGGCGGCGCCGGCATGAAGGCGTTCTACACCGCGATGGAGAACCGCTGGATGACGGTCGGCGGCGGCTATGATTCACGCACATGGTGGGGCAAGCTGGGTACCCCGGACTTTCTGAAGGAGGTCACCGGCCATATCGAACAGGCCCGACAGGCCACGGAAGAGGGGACGATCTACCGCAAGCGGGTGGAGCTAGTTGACGCCGGCATCCTCCAGCACATGCTCAAGGGGCGCGCGAAATATGAAAAGTCGGCGATCTCGGAGTTTGCCCCGGCAGGCACGGCCGCCGTGGTCTACTCCGATCGTTCGGCCTCGGCGGATGCTTGGGCCGCCGACGCTGCCTGGGCCCAAGCCCTGACCAACGAGATTCAAAAGACCCTTACGAACAAGCCCGTGCCGCAGAAGACGGTCTTCAAACTGGCCTATGACCAGAAGAATCTTTATATCTACGCCCGATGTCTCGAGCCGAACGTTTCGCAGATGAAGGCGGCCACGCATGACAAGGACGTCGGCGGCTTCAGCGACGACTCGATCGAGTTGTTCGTGGATCCTTCCGGCAAGGGCAGGACGTATTACCAGTTTTGCATCAACAGCCTGGGGGTGGTGTACGATGCCCTGGAGAATCCCACGGCCATCGGGGCCACCTCAACGGTAACCTGGGACTCAGGGATAAAGGTCAAGACCGCCGCCGGCAAGGATTATTGGGAACTGCGGGCGGCCCTGCCCTTCGCCGGGATGATGAAAAAGGCCCCCCGGCCGGGCGAAACGTGGCGGTTCAACCTCTGCCGCAACCGGTTTGCCGAGCCGGGCAAGGCCCCGTTCTCCGCCTGGTCGCCCACGCCCGTCGGCTTTAGAGACCCGCAGCGGTTCGGGATCATCACCTTTAATGCCCTCCAGGACCGCGGCCGGGTGTTGTGGAACTGCGACTTCCAGAGCAGCGCCTTCGCAACCGACTCCGACGAAAGTCCGCTGATCGGCATCGATGGCTGGTACGAAAACACCCTCTACGCCAGCCGCGGGTGGGATGCTTCCTGGAAGGTCGTCGAAAAAGACGGCAACCGCCTGGCCGTCAGCGACATCAACAAGACCAATCCCAGTGACCTGGTCCCCATGCACACCATCAACGCGGCGGTGGGGAAGATATCCGTCGAGGCCATGTTCCGAAGGCACGCCGTAAGCGGCAACAGGCCCACGATCCTGGTTTATGATCTCCAGCACAGAATCATGGTTTACATGTGCGCCTGGGACGACAAGGCCGACCTGGTAGCCATCGAGCAGCACCCCGACCGCCGCTGGTTCGGCAAGGAGACACACGGTCTGGGCGACCTGTCCGCAGCCGGCAAGTGGTTCGGCCTCAAGGTAGTCATCGACACAAAGCAAAAGGCCGCCATCGGATACGTCAAAAGCGATTCCGGCCAATGGATCCGGCTGAACGAGACGCCTATACCCTACCTGAACCCCAAGGCAAGCGGTACAACACTGTGCATCAGCGTCGGTTCGCGCAAGAACGGCACGGCCGACAACAACATCCTGGAGATGGACAACATCCGAGTAAAGCAGGTATCGCTGGAAACGGCTGTGCCTACCAAAAAACTTGTCCTGCTTGGATTCTAATGACTTACGCTAATTGCCGACACGTCCTCATACCAGCCATACCCAACATTATACCCACCCCAACTCGAGCTTGTCCATTGGCGATGGGGGCGGGGCGGGACAGGGGTTGGTGTGGCTGTCGTCAGGTCTGAGGGCTCCGGATTGCTCTGCCGCCAGAGTGGATGGAATTTTCGGAGGCACAGCTCCGCCGGCATGCCCAAGATCTCACTGTTCCGGATGCCGGATATGATTTCCATGATGGGGGATGCATTTGCCCGGGCGTTGGGGTATTATAGTGGGCATAAGAACAACATCCGCATGGGTCCGAGTCAGGTCGGTGTGGAAATCCAGGAAATCTTAAATGCAAGAGTATAAAACTCATAAGTCGTTGGCAAAGCCCCGAGACTGTGTGCTATTAGTAATAGATGTCCAAGACAGGCTAGTCGGCACTATTTCGCAAGCAGACATCGTAATTACCAATATCACCGCCCTGGTGAAAGCGGCACAGATTCATCAGATTCCTATTTTGATGACGGAGCAAGAAAAACTGGGTTCAACCGTACCGCCACTCAAGGGATTACTGGATCAGTACGAACCTCTCGATCCTATAACTAAACAATCCTTCAGTTCCTGTAGAAACGCGGCGTTTGGACAAGCACTGGAACGCCTTCGTAGAAAATACCTTCTGATCGCTGGTATCGAAACACATATCTGCATAAGCCAAACGGCTCTTGACTTGCTGGCCAATGATTACCTGGTCTACGTTGTAGCCGATGCTACTTCTTCTCATACCACCCAAGACCACAAGACAGCCATTGAGAGGCTATCGAAGCAAGGAGCAACAATTACAACAACGGAAGCCCTAATCTTTGAACTAACGGCCACTGCACAGGCACCGGCATTCAAGCAAGTATTAGACGTAGTTAAAGACCGGAGAAACGCTCTGTCCAAGCAGTGAAGGGTGCTATGAAGATTGAGACACCAAAACAGATTATGCCCTGTCGCTACCGAAAACTCCGTCCTTCTTGATTTTTCAGCACTTACGATCCCTGCGGAAGCCTGCACGCGCGATGGGATTCTTCTGTTCCGGCCGTACCCGTTGACGTTAAGCACTCGGCTACTTGAGCCCCATCTCCTTGAGATTCCGGAGGCTTAGTGCAAGGGACTCGAACGGATCGCGGCCGTAGCAGAGATCCTGCTCGATGATATACCATTCTACACCGCCCTCTGCCGCGGCTTTGAGGATGGGCGGCCAGTTCAGGTTGCCCTCGCCGACCTCGCTGAAGCGCTGTTCTCTGGCGCCAGTAACGGCCATGTCCTTAAGATGCAGTAGCGGTTCTCGCCCGGCACATTTGCGAATCCACTCTGCCGGGTCGCTTCCTCCATGCTGTATCCAGTAGGTGTCGATTTCCGCCTTGAGGTGTTTGGGGTCCGCCTGTTCGTAGAGCATCTCCAGCCATGTCTTGCTGCCGCAGCGTACGAGTTCGTGACTGTGGTTGTGATAGGAAAAATCCATCCCGGCTTTTGCCAGCGTCTCGGCAACGGGGAAAAACTCATCAAGAAACCGTGTCAAACCGTTAACATCGTAATAGTCCTCTGGCAGACTGCCAATGGCCGCGTGTGGGCACCTCCAGAGCAGGTGTTCGTCGATTACGGCGTCCAGATCGGTAAGAAACCGATCCCAGTGGACATGCGTGGCACAGACCACCAGGCCTCTGTCCATGACGACCTTTGCCACCTCCTTCGGATCAACGGGGCCGAAACCGGATATCTGTACCGCATGATAGCCGATATCTGCGACCTTCCTGAGGGTCTTGGTAATCTCGGGAAGAGTTTGGGTGAAATCTCGCACCGTATATAACTGGGCCGCCAAGACTGACTTCAGCATTCTTCAATCTCCAACCTCTTTT
>JASLZV010000108.1 GCA_030754715.1 Phycisphaerae bacterium | reverse complement strand
GCCATGCCGAAACGGACATCGTGATAATCGCCGCATGCGGTGAGCGGGCCGGAGAGGTGGTGGAAACCATCCGCGAGTTCCCTGAACTGACCGACCCGCGCACCGGCAAGAGCCTGATGGAACGGACTATCATCATCTGCAACACTTCGGCCATGCCGGTTGCCGCCCGAGAGGCCTCAGTTTATACCGGCGCAACGCTAGCGGAATACTACCGCCAAATGGGCTTAAACGTGCTCATGTTGGCCGACTCCACTTCGCGTTGGGCGCAGGCCATGCGCGAGGTGTCCGGCCGCCTCGAGGAAATCCCCGGCGAGGAGGCGTTCCCGGCCTACCTGGAAAGCCGCATCGCCGGCTTCTACGAGCGGGCGGGCGCCATCGAACTGCGTGACGGCCGCGTGGCGTCGCTGACGATTGGCGGGACGGTGAGTCCGGCCGGCGGAAACTTTGAGGAGCCCGTCACGCAGGGAACGCTGAAGGTGGTGGGCGCGTTCCACGGTCTGAGCCGCGCGCGATCCGACGCCCGGCGATATCCCGCCATCGACCCGCTGGACTCATGGAGCAAGTACACCGGCATCATCGATACCGAAAAGGTCACCTATACCAGTAACTTTTTGCGCCGTGGCAGCGAGGTCCGGCAGATGATGACCGTCGTGGGCGAAGAAGGCACCAACATCGAAGACTTCACCATCGCGCTGAAGTCCGAGTTCTTCGACAACTGCTACCTACAGCAGAACGCCTTCGACGAGGTGGACGCCGCCACGCCGGCCCCGCGGCAGAAGTTTGTGTTCGACAAGGTGATCGAAATTCTCGAACTCGAGTTCGACTTCGAAACCAAGGACCAGGCCCGAAAGGTCATCTTTGATGTCTCGGACATGTTCCGCAACTGGAACTACGCCGCAACCGAGAGCGAGGATTACAAAAAAATCCTCGCTCAGATCGACGAATTCATTGCCAGAAAAGGCCGCCGATCATGAGAAGGTATTTCGACCAGATTACACGAATCGCCGGCAACGTGGTTACAGTCACCGCCACCGGAGTGGGATATGACGAACTGGCCGTGGTGTCCGACGGATCAAGCAGTTCGCTGGCGCAGGTGATTCACCTCAACGGCGACCAGGTTACACTGCAGGTGTTCGCAGGTACCCAGGGCGTCTCCACCAACAACCGGATCCGCTTTCTGGGCCGATCCATGCAGGTGCCCTTCAGTGACAACCTTCTAGGGAGGATCTTCGACGGGTCGGCTCGGCCGCGCGACGAAAGGCCCCAAGTGGAGGCGGACCTGATCCCCATTGGTTCACCACCGGTGAATCCCATCAAACGCCGCAGGCCCGACACAATGATCGACACCGGCATTCCGATGATTGACGTGTTCAACTCCCTCGTCGAAAGCCAGAAACTGCCGATCTTCTCAGTGGCCGGCGAACCTTACAACGAACTGCTCGCACGCGTCGGCCTGCAGGCAAACGCCGACGTCATCATGCTCGGGGGAATGGGGCTGCGCCACGACGACTACCTCAAGTTCCGCAAGACCTTCGAGGAAGGCGGCGTGTTGGGGCGGACCATCATGTTTATACACACAGCCGCCGACCCCGTCGTCGAGTGTCTGCTCGTGCCGGACCTCTGCATGGCGGTGGGCGAGCAGTTCGCGCTCCAGGGCAAGCGGGTTCTGGTTCTGCTGACCGACATGACGGCATTTGCCGACTCGCTGAAGGAAATATCGATCATTATGGAGCAGATCCCCTCGAACCGCGGCTACCCCGGCGACTTGTACACACAACTGGCCAAGCGGTACGAGAAGGCGGTTGACTTCGACGGTGCGGGCTCGATGACCGTCCTTGCCTGCGTGACCATGCCCGGCGACGACGTGACACACCCCGTCCCGGACAACACCGGCTACATCACCGAGGGACAGTTCTACCTGCGAGGCGGGCGAATCGAACCGTTCGGGTCACTTTCACGCCTCAAACAGCAGGTCAACGGCGATACGCGCGACGACCACCGCGCGATTATGAACGCCTGCATTCAACTATACGCCCTGTGCCGCGAATCACGCGAAAAACGCGATATGGGTTTCGAGATGTCGCACTGGGACCAGAAACTGCTCCGCTACGGCGAGACGTTCGAAGACAAAATTATGGACCTGGCGGTCAACATTCCGCTGTTCGACGCGCTGGACCAATGCTGGGAAATCCTGGCCGACTGCTTCGAACCAACCGAAGTGGGCATCCGACAGTCTGTCATGGAAAAGCACTGGCCCAGGAAACCTGCCGAAGTGACCGCCTGAGGGCGGGGCTCGGATTGCGGATTCCAGCACCAGGGGCCGAAACCTGAAATTGAATAGTGGCGAAAAAAAACAAACTAACTCGGCCTGAATTGAAGCGGCACCGGGACGCCCTGCAGCGCTTCGAGCGATACCTGCCGATGCTGAAACTCAAACAGCAACAACTGCAGCTCACCATTCGCGACGTGCAGAAGCAGCAACGCGAGGCGCTAAAAGCCGTGGAGGACGCCCGAGGACAGTTCGAACCCTACAGCGCCGTGCTGAACGATGTAGCCGGTGTAAACGTGCGCGAACTGGCTCAACCAGAGCAGGTACGCACTTCCTCAGTCAATATCGCCGGCGTAAGGATCCCCGTCTTCGAGGGCACCGATTTCCCCCAGGCCCTGTACAGCCTGTTCGCCACGCCGCCGTGGGTGGACAAGGCCCTGGCCGACCTGCAACAACTCAGCCACCATCAGGCCCGGGCCGACGTCCTGAATGAGCAGCACCGCTTGCTCCAGAAGGAACTGACCAAGATCATTCAGCGGGTGAACCTTTTTGAGAAGATCATGATCCCCACAGCCAGGGAGGCGATACGCGTTATTCGCATCCGCCTGGGCGACGAGATGACCGCCGCGGTCGGGCGGGCCAAAATCGCCAAGGCGAAACTCTCCGAAGAAGGCGAAAGCAGCGATGGGCAGGTCACCTACAGCCCGGTGCAAATGCACGAAAGTAACTCCCAATGATTGTCAAGATGTCAAAGGTCTACGTCGCCAGCCGCTCGGGCGACCGTAACGCCCTGCTGAATACGCTGGCCGGACTGGGCGCCGTGCACCTGGCCCCCGTAGACCCCTCATACGCGCTAGCCGAGGAAAAGACCCTGGCGGACATCAAAACTATCGACCGGGCGGTGCAGACGCTGGACCAAGTTACGCCGGCCGGGACCCCACCGGACATGCCTGCCCGCAAGGCCGCCGAGGAAACTCTCCGCTTCCATCGCCAATCCGCCGAGTACAACAATCGCCTCTCCACTCTCTACCGCCAGATCAAACAACTGGCCGTCTGGGGAGACGTGACGCTGGAGCAACTGGCCCAACTGCGGGAGAACGGCATTGACGCGAAGTTTTTCTCCGTCCCGCGAGGCGACCTTGGCGAAATCCGTGCCGACTGTGCCGTCGTCGTCGGCGAACTTTCCGGCAAGCGAAGCCTCGTGGCCGTAGTGCACCGCACCGGCGAGCCGCAACTGCCAGACCCGGCCGAGGAAATCCCGATCCCATCGCGCGACAGGCCGTCGCTGCGGGCGGAGGCCGCCGAGATCGACAAGGCACTGGCCGCGGGCGCCAATCGCTTGGCCGAACTGGCCCACCTGATCGAACCTATGCGACGGGAGCGGGGCGAACTGCAAGAACAAGCCAACTTCACCGTCGCCGCCCACGGCGGCTTGGCCGAAGCCAACCTGTTTGCCGTCCAGGGCTGGATGCCCGCAGACCGGACCGATGCGATTGCAACCGACCTTTCAGCCGCGGGCGTCGCAGCCGCCGTTCAGGCCATGGAACCGGCAGAAGACGAGAGTCCTCCCACGCTCATCCGCTATCCGGCCTGGACCAGGCCGATTAAGGCCCTGTTCGATATCCTGGGCACCTTCCCCGGCTACCGGGAGATCGACCTGTCGAGCTTTTTCATGATCGCCCTGCCGCTTTTTACTGCCATGCTTATCGGAGATTCTGGATATGGGCTGATCTTCCTGATTGTCCCGCTGCTTCTGTACCGCAGTAGCACAGCAGCATTGGGTCGCGACAAAATTCATCTGCTTATGGTCCTGGGTGCCGCAACCCTGGCGTGGGGACTGCTAACAGGCAACGTCTTTGGCTTCACGCCGCAGAACATGATCGACGCGGGCGGGCCCATAGCCGCACTTGGAACGGGCCTGAGTTACCTTCACATCATCGGAAAAGGCGGCCAGAGTGATTTAACCGGCGATTTGATGCAACTGAGTTTTATTTTCGGCACAATCCACCTGGTTCTGGGCCAACTGCGACAGGGCGTGCGGGCATTCCCCAGTCCGCGATTCCTTTCGCACGCAGGCTGGTCATTGTTCCTATGCGGAATGCTGGGCGTTGTATGGTTCCTGTTTTTCGACAGCCAGAAAAAACCGCCCGAGCCGATCAATCCGATTTCATTATGGCTACTGGTTGCCGGCAGCATCCTTGCCATCGTCTTCGCCAGCCCGCACAAGAACCTTGGCAAGATGATCGGTCTGGGCCTGGCCGACTTCCCGCTTGCCGCTATTGGGACGTTCTCGGACATAATTAGTTACATCCGACTGATGGCCGTTGGCTTGTCCAGCACGATCATTGCCCAGACCTTCAACGGTCTGGGGTACGAGTTGGCCCAAACGGCAACGTGGATCCCCGCCGTTTTCGTGATTCTGTTCGGCCACCTGCTGAACGTCGCACTTTGTGCAATCGCTGTCCTGGCGCACGGCGTGAGGCTGAACATGCTGGAATTTTCAAACAACGCGGGTGTGCAGTGGCGTGGTTACGCGTATCAACCGTTTACAAAAACACAGAAGTAAGGAGACCTGACAGATGAATTTCCTAGGACAGTTGGGATTGGGATTGGCCTTGGGTTTGGCTGCTATCGGTAGTGCCCTTGGCATCGGCGCGGCCGGGCGGGCGGCGGCAGGAGCGTGGGCGAAAGAAGCCAAGGCCGGCAAGCCCCTGAACTTCCTTTACGTCGCGCTGACCGGCATGCCGCTGACGCAGACGATCTACGCGTTTCTGCTTCTTCTGGTGGGACTGAAGGCAGCGGCTTACAGTCCGGATGTTCTTGGCCCCAACGCGGGGGCGCTGTTTGGCATCGGCCTGGCCTGTGGCCTTGGCGAGCTGTTCAGCGCATGGATGCAGGGCCTCATCGGTGCAGCCGCCGTCCGATGCATGTGCGAGGGAGAAGGCAAAGGCTTCCCGTTTCTCATCATCGCCATGGGCATCGCAGAGACGGTCGGCCTGCTGAGCTTCGTGTTCCTGTGGTTGATGCTGCCGTAACAGCCAAGGCCGCGCTCCCGCTGCAGGATCGCGACAATGCGGATCGTGGATACGGTGGACTTGTTTGCGTTTGTTTTCCTGTATAGGCTGTTACCGCAACAAAGGATTGTTGCTCCCGCCGAAAAGACACTCGCACCTACAGCACGATTGCTCGTGCGTGATCTGGCAGGAACACACAACCGTGGCCGGTTCGTGAAATGCTTCTCATGGCTGCTCCATGGAGATTGCCTTCGGGTAAAGACAGCTGGAATGCAGAAATATTTTTTTACAGCCCTTTTCAGTTTGCTGCTGTCGGGTGGCTGCGCCATCCCACAGTCTCAGAACACGCGCGCGTGGCAGCGTTGCGAAACGGATCCAGCCACTGGACGGAGGTACTACCTCTTCGTGCCGGACACGTACAACCATGACACACCTGCACCGGTCATCGTCAGTTGCCACGGCACGCCGCCGTTCGACATAGCCGATCATCACGTGAAGATGTGGAAGAAACTCGGGGAAGACAACGGCTGCATCATCGTCGCACCCACACTGATGGGCACCGACGGGCTGCTCGGTGACGGACCGGTCATCGCGATGCTCGCCAATGAGCGATTCATCCTCAGCATCATCAGCCAACTGGGCTATCGCTACAACATCGATCGCGCAAACATAATGATTACAGGCTTTTCCGGCGGCGGGTTCCCCACGTACTGGGTGGGTCTAAGGCACCCGGACGTCTTCTCGACCGTGGTCGCACAAAACTGCAACTTCAGCAGGCACAACCTGCACGGCTGGTATTCGCCCGAAGCACGCCAGACCAGTGTGATGGTCTATTATGGTTCCAACGATCCATTTTCAATCGCACTCCAGTCGCGATGGGCAATTGACTATCTGCTCGAGCAGGGATTCCGCGTGGAGGCGCGCATCGTGGGGGGGGTCGGGCATCAACGCCGACCCGATGTCGCGATGGAATTCTTCCGCAGACATTGGCGCAAACCCAAACCATCGGCGACATCGACACGGTAAAAAAACAAAACCCCATCGCAAACACCCAGGCATGTCAAATAATTGTCTAAGAATTTTTTTCAAAAATGCCGACAAAACTTGCAGCAACGCTTGCATTGGAAAGAAATTAGTTGTAAAAAAGTTCAACGGTATGATCACCGCGAGCGTAAAGTTTTGGAACATTAACAGGGAGAACGCATATGGCAAAGAAGAAAGCTAGGAAGGCTGTGAAGAAAAAGGCCAAGAAGAAAGCTACAAAGAAAAAAGCTACAAAGAAAAAGGCCACTAAGAAGAGAAGGCGTT
>JASLZV010000107.1:2967-6593 GCA_030754715.1 Phycisphaerae bacterium | reverse complement strand
GCGGGCAGGTGGGCATAAAAATCACGAAAACGGCCAAGGCCCCTGTCATAGACGGCAAGTTGACCGACGCGTGCTGGGCAAAGCAAGCCCCGCTGACCGATTTCACGCGGAATGACGTCGAATCAACGCCGGCCAAGAAGCAAACCAATGGATATATCTGCTACGACGACAAGAATCTCTACATTGCGGCAAGGTGTGAAGAGCCGAACGTGGCGGGGCTGAGCCAAGGATACACCAAGAGAGACGATCCGATCTGGGAAAACGACTGCATCGAAATATTCATCGTCCCGCGCACGGGGCGCTATTATCAGTTTATCGTGAACCCCGTCGGCACCTTGTATGACGTGAAGAGCGACTACCCGACGACGAAAGACGGCGTGCTCGGCAGTTTTGGCGAATTCAAGCGCGATGATTCATGGAACTGCCGCGGCATCAAGACCGCGGCCTACAAGGGCAAGGACTTCTGGTCGCTCGAGATAGCGATCCCGATTTCGCAGATAGCCCGACCGCCCAAGCCGGGGACCGTCTGGCTGTTCAACATCGCCCGCGAGGAAAAGCAGACGAACGAGTTGAGCACGTTTTCACCTTTCTTCGGTGACTTCCACCAGATCGAGGCGTTTTCGCGGTTGACGTTTGGCGCCAACGGGGCGGTGCTTGTCAGATCGTCGAAGGAGCTTGTCGGCGGCGACCTTACCCCCGGTGCGAAGGAGGCTGTCAAGGCCGACAAGGGCGTCGAGCCGGTGGTTTTCGTGACCGATTACATGGAGCGAGGCTACCCCACGACGCTGCCGAAAAAGAGCGAGATCACCGATACGGTCGCAGTGTTCGCCTCATTGGGTGAATACGAACCGGCGACGTTGTCCGTAAGGGCTACCGGCAGGGGGCTGGAGGGCGTGGAGGTAGCGGTGGCGGGGGACCTGAAGGCCGCCGACGGGGCTGCAATCCCGTCAAAGAACGTGGACGTAAGGGTGGTGGAGATATGGAAGCGCTGGTTGACGGGCAGGAAGTACCTGTACGTGGAACGCTACCTGGACAAGAAGCCGTCAGTGGATATCCCCGCACATACCACGCAGCGCTTCTGGCTGACCGTCAAGGTGCCGCAAGACGCCAAGGGCGGCGTTTACCGGACGAAGGTCCTCATCACCGCAGGCGCAAAGACCATCAAGTCCCTGAATCTGGAGGTGGAGGTCCTGCCGCTGCGGCTTGAGCATGGCCAGGGCATGGGATACTTTATGTATCTTCCCCACTGGGGTTTCCCCAGGGAACTTATAACGGCGGAATACCTCAAGAAGGTGTTCGTGGACATGCGCGAGCATGGAATGACGACGGCTACCCTGTACATGTACCCGAGGGTGGTCGGCGGGAAGGTTGATCTCAATAAGCACCACCCGTGGCATTTTCCCTTTGCCGGGACGATGGACGTGCTTCGGGACACGAAACTGATACGGCCGGGGATGCCGGCAATCTGGCTTGGCGCCGATACCGGCGAAAGCAGCCTGGATGTCTGGAAGCAAGTGCTGGACGAAGCCAGGAAGAGGAACTGGCCGGAACTGGTGTTTTATCTGCAGGACGAACCCGGTGACGAAAAGAGGATCAAGAATGCGAAGCGTTTGTTCAGGAGGCTGGACGAGTTCAAGAAGAAGCACCCGGAGTATGCAAAGGTAAGGTCGACAACGGCTATTGGTCTGACCGGCATAAAGGCGTTGGGCGAACTGTATGACATTTGGATTACAGGCGCCGGCGGCGTCAGCGAGCCCCTGAGCCAAGAGGCCAAGAACATGGGCAAACTGATGTGGTCGTACGACTGCGGTCTGGGGCAGGTGGACGCCGAGACGTGCAGATACTACTTCGGCCTGTGGGGCTGGCGGATGGGGCTTAAGGGTTGTTCGCTCTGGGCGTATTCTGACATTGGGAATCCCGGCGGCATCAAGGACTGGAAGTACATCACGGAGCACAGGTCGGACATCGAACTGGACTTCAGCTTCATTTACCCGATGCCCGAGGGGCCGGTGCCTTCGATAGGATGGGAAGCGATTCGCGAGGGCATCGACGATCGCAAGTATATTGTTACGCTGACGAATTTGATTGAAAAGGCCAGGGCGGAAGGACACACGAAAGCGGCCGCCGAGGCGTCCGGGACGCTGAAGGAGATATTCGCCAAGATCCGCCCGGAGGGCTATCTGGCCGCCATAAGGGCCGGCACGGCCACCAAGCGGCGTCTAGGAGGCCATTTCGACAGGCCCTCCCCGCAGGACAACATAACAAAGGGCGATTACAACAAGTTCCGCTACAAGATCGCCGGTGAGATAATGAGACTGCGGAAAGAAATGAAACAATAAACGGCGGGACGGACGGCTTAGCCGAGTTGTGTCCCGGCCAGCCACTCATCGAGATGGGCGGTGACAAAGTCGTCGTCGTTGAGGTGGGGATAGTCGCGGCAGATGCGGTCGATTTGGTCGCGCTGGCCGGGGCTGAGGGTCTGTTCGTCTTCGAGGCACCAGGTGCCGGCCAACAGGCCCTGGCGGCGGAGGACCTCGTGGATTCCCGGGATGCAGCCGGCGAAGTTGTGGGCCGCGTCGAAGACGGCGGCGTTGGCGTCGGTGATCTGAGCGCCGCGTGCAAGGAGATCGGTTAGGGAGACCTGCCCGCCGGCCCGGGCGGCGGCGTGGCATTGCTCGAGCAGTTCGGCGGCCCGCTGAGTCCAGATCGCCCAGTGGCCAAGCAATCCGCCGACGATCCGTCGCTCGATTGTCTTGCCGGCTACCTGGAAACGATACGGCGTGATCAGGTCCGCGACGATGTTGTCGTCGTTTCCGGTGTACAGTGCGACGTCGTCGCGCCCGGCCTCGGCGACCGCGCGGATTACGTCGATTGTCCGATAGCGGTTGAAGGGGGCGATTTTGACGGCCGCGACGTTTTCGATCTCGACGAAGCGGCGCCAGAACGCCAGGGGCAGCACCCGCCCGCCCGCTGCCGGTTGGAGATAAAATCCCATCACCGGGATCACGTCGGCCACTGCGCGGCAGTGGGCGATCATGGCGTCATCGTCGGTTCGGTTCATCGCCGCGAGGCTGAGGAGGCCGAGGTGGTAGCCCAGGTCGCGGGCGAGGGCGGCCTCGGCAACGGCCTGGTCGGTGCGGCCGCACACTCCGGTGACGTGAACCAGCGGTTCGTGGCCGTCGCGGAGGAAGTCGGCGCGGTCCATTTCCTCGGCGGCCAACTCCAGCACCGGTTTGAGGAGGTCAAACTCGCCTCGGCGGATGGCGAACTGGGTTGTGTGGACACCGACGGCCAGCCCGCCGGCCCCGGCGGCGAAGTAGTACCGCCATAGTGCCCGCTGGCGTCGCTCGTCGAGCCGGTGCTGGGCCGTCAGCGCCAGTGGGCTGGCCGGAATCACGACCCCGCGGTGGAGGACCTGTGCGACGATTCGATCAATCTTCTGTGGCATTGTGTTCGGTTCCGGGCATTGGGGCTTCGGCTGCGCGCCGGTGTTTGGGATAGTTTATCACCAATCAGTATTTTCCGTTTTGGGTCTCAAAGTGTGTGGGCTTGCCGAGGTTTTCGCCGCAGCCGGTTATCCAGTGAGCGGTCCACTGGATAAGCCGGTCGAGCGTTACGGTCGGGCC
>JASLZV010000107.1:0-2957 GCA_030754715.1 Phycisphaerae bacterium | reverse complement strand
GAGCAGCGCGTCGGCGGTCGCGGCGTTGCTGAGGTATCCGCGTCCCTTCTCGCGGCCGGCAAAGATAGCGTCCGTTCCGAACAGCCGGGCGAACTGTCGAGCCACGTCCCGGATGGAGATGATCTCCGGGCCGGTGACGTTGAGGATCCTGGGGGGGCTGTCGGCCAGCACCAGGGCCCTGATGGCTTTATCGCACGCGTCGCCCTGCCAGATTACGTTGGCAAAGCCGGTGGTCAGGTCCACGGCCCGGCCGTTGAAAACGTTGGTGGCTACGTCCACCAGCACGCCGTAGCGGAGTTCGGCTGCATAGTTCAGTCGCAGGTGCACCACGCGTAGGCCGCGGGTCTGGCTGAAGTGGTCGAACATGCGTTCACGGCCGAGGCAGGACATGGCGTATTCGCCGACCGGCTCGGCGGGCGTCTCTTCGGTGGCCCCGCCGGTTTTGACGTCCATGATGGGGTACACGCAACCGGTGGAGAAGGCCACGATCCTGGATCCGCTGAAGACTTGGGCCACGTGATACGGCGCGATTACGTTAGTCGCCCATGTCAGTGGTTCGTTTCCGGTGGAGCCGAACTTGCGGCCGACCAGGTAGATGATGTTCTCGACCGCCGGGAGTTTCCGTACGGCTGCGGGATCGAGCAGGTCGCATGTGAGCGTCTCGATTCCTTCGGCGGCCAGGGCTGGGACGGGGCGGCGTGCGACGGCAATCAGAGGCTTCTTTGCCCCGGCGGCTTGGGCGGCGCGGTGGACCATCCGGGCCATCGTGGGCCCGATCTTGCCGCCGACACCGAGGATCATCACATCGCCATCGAGCGTTCGTATAAACTCAACCAGTGCATCGGATGGGCGAGAGAGCACCTCTTGGAGTTGGTCGGTTGTGTCGATCACATCCGGCAGTGGCTGCATGTTGTTGTCTCCTCGCCATGGCGACGTGCCTGACGGCCGGCTGGTTCGGAGGCGAGGTTCACTATGGGGGCTTCGGCATTGTACCGGCCTGCGGGGGAATGTCCATGGGCAACAAATGGCCCAGACCGCGGGGAAGACATCCCTGGCGGTGCGGTTTGGGGTCTGCGCAAAGTTCTTAAACAGGCCCTAGAGGGCGAGTAGTTCCCGGTCGCTGCGATAGTAGAACTTGCCCGCCAACACATCAGGCAGAGACGATATTCCAGTTAGATGGCCTCTGAGGAGTCGATAGCCCTCGGCGTACAGGACCGGTTGAGTGGGCAGTTCCGCCCCGAGCATCATGGCGCGCCCGGTTTTGGTTCGTATCAGGGCATTGTCGGGGAGGCCTGGCCTCTCGAAGTAGCGGTGGCATCGCAGCGAGTCAACGTGCCTGTCCCACACCGAGGAAATGTCGACGTAGATTTCGATTAGTTCGCGATTGACGTGAGAATCGTAGGCGTAGACTTCAAAGTCCTCAAGCCCCGCATCGCTGCTCCAGTGAAAGCATCTCAGGAGTTGGCGCGACAGCGTTACGTGCTCCAGATGATAGTCAGTAAGCGATGGAATGAACACGGCTGTGGGCGCCAGTTCGCGCAAGAGCGGGCGGACCGCGTCGGCCAGATCGCCGGCGAAGTGTTCGTTGTTTGTGACACGTATTTCCAGGAACTTCCGCCGGATGCCCAGGATGGCGGCCGATTCGAGGGCCTCTTTTCGCGTCTTGTCTTCGGTGAGACCCACGCAGACGAAGTGAACCTGCCAATGGGCCTTGGCCAACAGCATGGCCAGGCCGCCGGTCCACCAATCGGCGTCGTCGGGATGCGGATCAAACACGACCGCAGTTGCCGTTTGCTGTTTTGACATTAAGGATTCCTGTCGTTGGTGCGTAGCCGCTGGAGCGGCCGCCTTGTCGGCAGGGCGGTGTATACCACACCTTCGGAACGCTGGCCAGAATCTTGTGGGGCATGTTGATCTGGAATCGGGGCATCGGAGTCTGGCTGCGAAGAGGTGTTTTCGGTCCCAGGGGTTTGGGTCTTGAAGGCTCAGGGCGCATGATATGCCCGGCCGGTAGGTGGGCGTGGTTTTCGTGCCGTCGGTCCCGATGGGCCGCGGGAGAAAATGGGCGACTTTTTCCTGATTTTCTAAAGCATTGCGCGGCGAAAAGCCGATTTTGACCTGCAGTACGAGACAGAGGCGCGTATAGTGATTGTCGATAGGGATTACTGACGTCGTTTTTTCCCTATGGTAGTCCCGGCGCATGAGGCGACAGCCGGTGGTGGCCGTGGCGCGTGGACCGGGGGGAGCCTCGACGCGCCGAATACTGGCCGACCGGACATCGGCCGATGCCTCAACCAAGGAGTCTGCAAAGGCGCAAGCTACACGCTTGGGGAGAGACTGCCCGCTGGCAGTCGCACAGAGCACATAACTCCTATTCTCTTCAAGCGATAAGTCCGCAGGACTTGTCATGACTCACTTGGGATACATCCTCAAGACCCTCCGTCCCCATCGCAGGCGCCTTATCATTGCTCTCGGTGCGATGTTCGGGATCATGTTCATTGATCTGGGTTCTCCTCTGGTAGTTGCGTTTTTGATCGACACGGTGGTGGGGCAGAATCGGTACGATCTGCTAGCCCCTCTGATGTTTGTGTTCCTGATGCTTCCCTTTGGGGCCGGGATTTTCCGGTTCCTCAGCGGCTACCTGATGACCCTTTTGGGCCAGCGAGTTGTCTTCGACATTCGCCTGGACCTCTACCGGCGGGTGCACCGGCTGCACTGCCGATTCATGCAGAACACCACGACGGGCAAGGTGATGGAGCGGCTGCGCGGCGACGTGCTGCAGTTGCAGACGCTGCTGACCGACCAGGCGCCTGCGGTGGTGGTGCAGGTAATCACCGGCCTGATTATGCTGGTGATCATGTTTGTGATTAGCATGAGGCTGACGGGAGTGGTGCTGGGGGGTCTTGTGCTGTACATTGTGAATTACAAGTGGATGGTGCCGCGGATTCGCAAGGTTC
>JASLZV010000106.1 GCA_030754715.1 Phycisphaerae bacterium | reverse complement strand
CGTCGCTGCCAAGGGCGGTAGGGCGGCTATCGCCACGGCCGCAGACGTACCTGTGTTCATCACTAACACCCACGGAAAGGGACGCACTTGTCTGATGAACATGTCCGTCCAGCATTATCTGACCCTGCGCGCCGCCGGCCGCGGCGCCGGACTGCGAAATGTCGTGGGCCGCTGGCTTGCGCAGGCCCGTATCGTCCCCGATGTGCAAGTGCAGGCCGTTGCCGACAAGAAAGGCCCTGTGCGCGTCTCCAGGTATCTATACGGCCAAGCCTACGACGTCCTGCAGCCCGTCGGTGAGAACAAGGCCCGTGTGCGCGTCTTCAGGTATCGAGACGGCCAGGCCCACCTGGTGGGTCTCCTGCGGCCGCACAAGCGGCTACTGGACGAGCCCGAAGCCTTTGTTGACCGCTTGCCTCGCTCGTTTGTCATTCACTTTGCCGAACCCGGGCACATATATGACGTGATAAATCGCAAGTACCATGGCCGGAAGGATCATCTGAAACTTCAGGTTCCGGTCGCCACGGCCTTTCTCTTTGCCGTTCTGCCGTACCGCGTGACGGGAGTGACAGCCGCCGTCGGCCAAACCGGCCGGACAGTCAGAATCGCCCCAGCCGTGCAGGTGTCGGAAGGCAAACCCGGGCGGCACGTGATACGCGTGCAGGTGACGGATGCGAAAGGCCGCAAGAGACCCGAATACGAAAACGTCGTCATAGCAGCGAAAGATTGCCGTGCATTCCACACCTTCAACTTGGCCCTGAACGACCCGCCCGGCCGATGGACCATCGACCTGGAGGACGTCGCCACGGGCGCCACAGCCAAGGTGGGCGTCCAGGTTCAGCGGTAACCGCGGGCGAGGAAGTAGGCCTGGCCAATCGGCGGTAAATCACGCGGCAGCGCCCCCGGCGCCCTGGGCGGATTGCGATAATGCCCTTGTACGACAAAGTGCGCCCTCCTAGAATACCTCCGCAGAGGTAGCTCCGCGCCCAAACCGATTCCCAACGGCGATAACGTCTTGGCAAAGCCGGTCTTACCGGCCAAGGCCGCCCCCGGCCCCCGGCGCGGGACCGTGTCTCTTCTTTTTAAAGCGTCTCTTGTGGGTACAGCAAGGACAGACAGGGTGTGAACTGCGGATGTGCGGCATTGCCGGGATCTTACACTTTGACGACGCTCCGATCGACTCGGACCTCCTCCGGCAGATGGCCGACCGGCTCGCCCACCGCGGCCCGGACGATCACGGCGTCCACGTCGACGGTCCGGTTGGTCTGGCCCACAGGCGGCTGGCCATTTTGGACCTTTCCCCCGCCGGCAGACAGCCCATGTGCAACGAGGACCGGACCGTGTGGGTCACCTGCAACGGCGAAATCTACAACTTCGCCGAGATACGCCGGGACTTGGAGGCTCGCGGGCATATCTTTCGATCCCGCACCGACACTGAGGTAATCGTTCACGCCTATGAGCAGTGGGGTCTCGATTGCCTGGAGCGGTTTAACGGCATGTTCGCCTTTGGCCTGTGGGACTCCCGGCGAAAGCGCCTGTGGCTCGTGCGGGATCGCATCGGCATCAAGCCGCTTTTCTACGCACACCAGGGGCGATTCCTGCTGTTCGGTTCGGAGATCAAGGCCCTGCTTTGCGATCCGCGCCTGGGGCGGGAGGTCGATGACGAGGCGCTGGCGTATTACCTGGCCTTGAACTGGATGCCGGCCCCGCACACGTTGTTTTCCCGGGTTCGCCAACTACTGCCCGGCCACTACCTTCTGATCGAACGGGACGGCCGCTCGCAGGACGTCGAGTATTGGCGGTTGGAGTTCAAAGAGGACTCTGTCCACAAGCCCCGGCGGGCATGGATAGATGAGTTCGACGCCCTTATGGAAGATGCCATCCGTCTGCGTCTTGTCTCCGACGTGCCCTTTGGGGCGTTTCTCAGCGGCGGTATCGACTCCAGCGCCATTTCGTACTGGATGTCGAGGAACCTTTCGGCGCCGGTCAAGACGTTCACCATCGCCTTTGATGAATCGTCCTACGACGAGACGCCGTACGCCCGCATGGTCGCCCGGAGACTCGGCGCCAAACACCACGAGAGAACCGTAACCGCCGACGCGGCCCAGATACTACCGCAACTGGTGTGGCACGCGGAGGAACCGACGGCAGACTCGTCAATGGTGTCGATGTATTACCTGGCCCAGGAGGCGCGGCGGCGCGTTACCATGGTCCTGTGCGGCGACGGGGCGGACGAGATTCTGGCGGGCTATGAAACCTATCAGGCCTATTATGCCGCCTGCCTGTACCGCTTGCTGCCGGGTTTCATCCGGCGGTGGGTGGTTGGGCCCCTTGTGGGGATGCTTCCCGTCTCGCACGCAAAGATCAGTCTGGATTTCAAACTCCGCCAGTTCGTAGCCGGTGCGGAATACTCCGCCGAAGACGCACACGCCGCCTGGCGGATGATCTTCGACGCCGAGGCGAGAAAGGGCCTGCTGGCGCCGGTGTGGAACCGCCCGGGCGTGCGGTCCGACGTGGTGGACCTCTACCGCTCGTATTTCGGCCGGGCCGCCGCGCGGCATCCGCTCAACCGGATGCTCTGGGTCGACACACGCTTGTACCTGCCCAACGATATGTTGCTCAAGGTCGACCGGATGACCATGTCCCACGGCCTCGAGGCACGCGTGCCGTTCCTGGATCACCGCGTGGTGGAGTTCTGCGCTGCCGCCCCGCCCGCGCTCAAGATGAAACGCTTCAGCACCAAAAAATACCTGCTCAAGGCGGTCATGAAGCACCGCTTGCCGCGGAAAATCATACGCCGCAAAAAAGAAGGCTTCAACCAGCCGGTTCCCCGCTGGATCGCCAGCGACCTAAAGGGATTTGTCCTCGATGCCCTCTCTCCGGCTGCTGTCAGGGACATGGGGATTCTCGAACCCAAAACAGTCGGGCGGCTGCTGGAAGATCACTTCCACGGGCGTGCGGACAACAGCCACAAGATCTGGGGGCTGTTGACACTCGCGTTGTGGTGGAAGCGGTTCCTCTGCTGAACCGGGCCCTTCGATCCATGCCCGGCCCGCACGACGCGCTCCTGGAAAAACAGGCCCCTACGCCCGGTTAAACAGGGAAGAAAGCACATAAAGCCCGCTGCGGGCAAGGCGGATCGCCTCTTCGGGCCCGGCGACCGTGCGCAGCAGCCGAAGCAACTGCCCCGGGCGAAGATGAAAGCGGCGATTCCATCTGCTGGCGATCTGCCGAAGCTCCGCGGCGGTGTGGCCGGGGTTGACGCTGATGCCGCCTTCAGGGCCCGTCATAAGAAAGCCGCGCCATTGCGATACGGTCTTGGGGATCTGCTCGGGCGACATGAACTGTTCGAAGACCGGCGTGCCGGGGTACGGCGTCAGCGGGAAGAAAATCGCGATCGTCGGCTTGATGCGCCGCGCGGCGTCGAACGTCGCCTTCAGCGTCTCCGGCGTGTCGAAGGGAAACCCGACAATGAACGTGCACTGCGTCCGAATGCCCGCTCGCGTGCAATCCCCGATGGTCTGGACGGCACGTTCCAGGGAAATCCGCTTGCCGATCTTCTCGAGAATCTCCGGCGAACCGGACTCGATGCCGAAGTTCACCATGCGGCAGCCGGCCTTGCGCATGAGCTTCGCCAGCGGATAGTCGAGCGTGTCCACACGTGACAGGCAGTACCAACTCGGGCGACGGGGCAGTTCCAGCATCCCCCGGCAAATGTCTCGCATACGATCTCTCCGAAGCGTCAGCGTGTCGTCCTCGAAGACAATGTGGTCCACCCCGTAGTCCGCCACGAGGCTGCGAATTTCCGCCAGCACGCTCTCCGCCGAGCGATAACGATAACGGTTGCCCATCGTCAGCCTGCTGGAGCAGAAGATGCATCTAAACGGGCAGCCCCGGCTGGAGATCATCGTCGCGCTTCGCTTACCGAAATCAATGTAACTGTGAACGCGGTAGCGCGACATGTCCACCATGTCCCTGGCCGGGAGCGGCAGGGAGTCCAGGTCCTCGATAAGACCTCGCGGCGCGTTCTGCCGCACCTGCCCGTTCGCGTCGCGCCAATGAAGGCCGTCGATCGATGAAAACTCCTCTCGACCGCTTCCGACGGCCTCGGCCAGTTCCAGGAGCGTCTGTTCCCCCTCGCCTACCGCCGCGAAGTCGGTGGTCGGCGATTGCTTCAGCACCTCCGCGCCTTCGGCCGAAACGTGATGCCCCCCAAGAACCGTCTTGCAGGCGGAGTGCTTCTTCACCATCTCGCACAGACGCACCGCTTCGGGATATGACGGCGTCATCACGCTGATCCCCACCAGCGCTGGATCGTAGTCGGCTAAAACCCGGCGCAGGGCTGGGTCGAAGCCTCCTCGCGCCGGAGGCTGGAAAATGCGGACAGGACAACCGTGCTGGCGAAGATAAGCCGCAAGGTACCCCACGCCCAGAGGAAAGTACGCCCCGACCAGGCTTTGGGCCGCGCCGTAGTGATACGGGGCTTCCAGCAGCAGAACACGAGCGGGATTGGCTGCGTCCGAATGGATCATCGCCGGCTCCTTCCTTCGATCTTATCTCATTCCAGGACCCCGACCAAGCCTAATCTCGGTATCCGGCCTGCACTTGCGCCTCCTGCCGGACCGCGGTCGGGGGCGTCTGTGGCATGGCGCCAGGCCTTTCGACGCGACACCGGCGGACCACCTCCACCCTTGCGTCACACCATCGATTTGTCTATCGTATCAACCGCACGTATATCTCTCGCCCGGCGGATTCCGTGTTACCCCAGGCGGGCGCGGCATAGAAAGAACCCGCATCCATGGAATACGATAATTTGAGCATCTGTGTTCCGGCCTACAACGAAGCCGACGTCATCCACAAGACCCTGACCGACCTCCACGAGCACTTTCCCGGCGCCGAAATACTGTTTGTCGATGACGGTTCCACCGATGAGACACTGGAAATCGCCAGGAGCGTCGAGGGCATTACCGTCTTGTCGCATGGGCGAAACATCGGCTACGGGGCGGCGATCAAAACGGCCCTGCGAAACTCCTCGCGAAAGGCCGTGGCCTGGGTTGACGCCGACGGGCAGCACCGCCCCGAGGATCTGGCCAAAGTTGTCGGCCCCGTGCAGGCCGGGCAGGCCGATGCCGTCATCGGCGTCCGGGCCAGGGGCTCGGACTACAAGGTCGACCGTCTTCCGGGAAAGTGGGTCCTCAGGATCATCGCTCAGTTCATTGTTCGTGAGAGAATCCCCGACCTGAATTCCGGCCTCCGCTGCTTCCGCAAGGAGGTCATCATGAGATACTTGCACCTGCTACCCGACGGCTTCTCGGCCTCCGCCACGTCCACTCTGCTGATGCTCAAACGGGGCTACCGCGTGGAGTATCAGGACATCATAAGCGAACCGCGCGTCGGCAGCTCCACCGTCAGGGTCCTTCGGGACGGATTGGGAACCATTCATCTGATGGTGAGGATATTGATCTTGTTTGAGGCCTTTGCTTTCTTCACCTTCTTGAGTCTGCTCCAGATTGTTCCCGGACTTATCTATGGTGTGGCCATGGCCGTGTTCACAGGGCACGGCGTGCCCGTGCTGGCGTCCACCGTGGTCATCTCGGGACTGTTGACGTTCTTCATGGGGCTCATTTGCGATCAGATTGTGGCCCTGCGCAAGGAAAAGTTCGAGGAAGAATCCTATCCGGTCTCCGCCCGCCGGCCATGAGGAGGCGCCGCCATTGAGCGAGCCCGCCTGGACCCAACGCCACCGACTCGAACCGACGGGCGACCGGACCACCTTGTGGCCGAGGCGCTTGTCCGATCTTGCGGCGGTCCTGGTCTTCGCAGCCATTGCAGCCGCCTTTTACCACGCCAGAACCGCCGGCTCTACCCCGTTCACCGATCTGACGAGCGACGCCGGAAACATCGCTTCCTTCGCCGCGGCCTACGATCACCCGAGGCTGTTTGAGGGGGACGACCTCCTTGACGATCCGCAAAACTTCAAGTTCTACGCCACAATCCACATACCCGTTACTCGCGCCCTGGCCCGCGTCACGGGAAACTACGGCGACGCCTTCATCTGTATGCTTCCGCTTGAGATCTTTCTCCACGCCCTGGGATTCTACCTCTTGGGGATCGCCGTTTTCCGACGGCGCCTGTGGGCCTTTGTCTTTGCGCTGATGACGCTGCCACAGATCCGGGTGGGCCTGGGAACGGCCTGGGGGCTGTTTCTGGATCCCTTGCCCCGGTTGTCGTTGACGGCCGCTTTGGGCTTCCTTCTGGCCGCGGCCATCTCCTGGCGCGATCAGCCGCGGCGATGGCCGTGGATAATGCTCGGCGCAGGCGCGCTGATGTATGTCCACCCCGTCGCCGCTCCTGTTGTGGGCTTTGCGCTGTGGCTGGGTTTCTGGGTTTCCGCCCCGCGGCCATGGTCCGTGAAAAAACGTGTGCTCTATATGTTCCTGACTGGTCTGCTGTTCGTAGCCGTGTCGGTTCCCTTTGGGATCATCTATCTGAAAAACCATGTACACGGCACGGTAGAGAACTATCCTTGGGTTATGGAGATCTTTCGATATCGTCTGGCGGAAGGATTCCTGAATATGCCCAAAGCCGTGAGCGAAGCCTTTTGGAAACTCACGAT
>JASLZV010000105.1 GCA_030754715.1 Phycisphaerae bacterium | reverse complement strand
TTCCCTATGGGCACACGGTAAACATACGAAAAGTTGTCCGCTGCACCCCAAATGATGCAGGTCTCCCTCCACCTGCATCCGGGTTGCGGCTTTGGGCGGCGTTCAGGTCGCCCTCCACCTGAGCGCCGCCATTTCTTGGTCCGCGCCGGGGTGCACATGGTGTCGTGAGGCTAGAATACCCCGTGGACATTGAGCCAAAGGGCTGCAGCCCTCCGAAATAAGGGCTGGGAAAAAGACACCCCGTGGACGTCAAGGGAAATCTCTACATTCAGTTGGTCACGCTGTTATCCTGGTGATGCCCCTCTGGACGTCGTGCCAGGACGATGCGTGGATTCAAATCTCGGAGGAAGGCTCCTGCCCAGACGTACCTTGTGTGATTCCTTCGGGGCGAAGGAGGAGTGTGTGACTTGCGGAGGGTAATCTGAGCCTGTAGGGTTGGTGGCCTGAGTCTAACAAGAAAGCCCCGCAATCGCTGGATTACCCCGCGAAGGTAAGCGTTGCCCCCTCAGGGGGCTGGCTGTATCATCACAGGCAGGAGAACGCCATGGTTGAATTGGACGGTTTAAACGAGAAGATCAGCAACCTCAGCGCCCGGATCATTGTTATTCGGGACTCTCTTTGACATCCCCTCCCAACAAAAGCAACTTTCCGAACTAGAGAACAAGTTGGCGGCTGCGGGATTTTGGGACGACCCGGAGTCGGCCCAGGAAGTGGTGCAGCGGCTCAAGGAAATCAAGTCGGTGGTCGCACCGGTGGGGCAGTTGTCGTCGCGGATTGACGATCTGGCGGTCCTGCACGAGTTGGCCATCGAGGCCGACAGCCTGGAGGACCTCGAAGCCGCCGCCGCCGAGGCCGACGAGGTGGCCAACCAGTTGGAGCGTCTGGAGTTGCGGACGCTGCTTTCGGGCCCGCACGACACGGGCAACTGCTACTTTTCGATACACTCCGGCGCCGGTGGCACGGAGAGTTGCGACTGGGCTTCCATGTTGATGCGCATGTACCTGCGCTATTTCGAGCGCAGCGGGTGGACGTGCCGGGAGATGGACCTCACCGAAGGAGAGGAGACGGGCGTCCGCTCATGCGCCCTGCACGTGAAGGGGCCCTGCGCTTACGGGTACCTATCCTGCGAGCGTGGCGTGCATCGCCTGGTTCGGATCAGCCCGTTCGACTCGCAGAACCGCCGCCACACAAGTTTCGCCTCGGTGGACGTGATGCCGGAACTCAAGGACATCGACGTGAAGATCGATTTCGGCAAGGACGTACGAGAAGACACCTACCGTGCAAGCGGTGCCGGCGGACAGCACGTCAACAAGACCTCCAGCGCAGTGCGGCTGACGCACATCTCCACGGGCATCGTCACGCAGTGCCAGAACGAGCGGTCGCAGCACAAGAACCGCGCCGAGGCGCGCAAGATGCTGGCGGCCAAATTGTATCAGCACGAGCAGGCCCAGCGGGACGCCGAACTGGCCAAACTTTACAGCGACAAGGGAGAGATCGCCTTCGGCAACCACATTCGTTCGTACGTGCTCTATCCCTACCGGCTGGTTCGTGACGAGCGGTCAGAGTTGAAGTCGCCGCACACCGACAGGGTGCTTGACGGGGACCTGCAGGAATTCATCGACGCATACCTTCGCCACCGGGCGACAACTGCAAGATCGCAGTAGTTCCGCGCAGTGATTCCCGACGTTTCGCCATGCTCAGCGTCGGGGGTCTGTTTGTTGGGAAAACCGCGCTTTCGGCGGCCGAGGGGGGGGTGGAGTCCATGTTGACTGATGCGGCTTCGGACGGGCGGCACGCCGCCGGCAGCCCGGTGGCCAGATAACGAATATCTTCAGACTCCCGTGAGACAGGATTCTTTGCGGAGACATGATATGACGTCTCGTGAAAGACTGACAAACACCCTGGGTAGCAGGAAAGCTGACCGGGTTCCAGTATGGACACACATTCCCTTCGGACTGCAAGGCAGCAAATTCGTACCGGCGCCCTTTCACGGGTACGCAGATTACGACGACTGGCGCGGGCAGGATCCGGCTTATCGGCGATTGGTCGCTCGCATGGAGGCCGAGTGCGACAACCTCTTCTTCTGGGGGGGCGCCGATTCGGGCGCCGAACACTATCTGTTCGGCGTTTCGATGCTGGAACAGTTGCCCCAGGTCGAGCACGACGGCAAAGTGGTTTTCACCACAGTATTCAGGGCGCCCGGCAAGGAGCTGCGCACGGTCAAGGCCATCCAGCCGGGCAGCGGTCACACCTGGGTGCTGGAACACTATTGCAAAGGTCCGGATGACGCGAGACAGCTGCTGGAACTTCCCTGGGAGAGCCGCAGCCCCAAAGCGGGGGATTTCCGGGAACTGGCCAAAGGTCTGGGCGAGCGGGGCATAATGGTGGTTGGAGTGCTCTCGCCGATGTGCGTTGTCTGCCGGCTGTTCGACCCCACGGATTTTCTGATATTGTCCCGCATTGAACGCTCATTGATACATCGACTTTGCGAGGTAGTGGCCGAGCGGATGCACAAGAATCTTGAAGCACTTTTGCAGTTGGGGCTCGGGCCGATTGTTCGTTTCGGCGGGGCGGAGCAGGCCACACCGCCGATGATGTCGCCTGATGACTTTGATGATTTCGTCGTCCGATACGACAGGCCGCTGATGGACCTGGCTAGGAAGCACGGCTGCCTGGTGGCGGTGCATTGCCACGGCCGAATCCGCCACGCACTTGGGCGATTCGTGGAAATGGGGGTTTCCCTGCTCGATCCTACCGAGACGGTTCCCGACGGGGATATAACGCTGGCCGAGGCCCGCAGCATGGCGGCCGGACAGATAACGCTGGCCGGCAACATTCAGGTGCGCGAGATGGCCAGCTGCAGTGGCGAGGAAATTCGCAGTCGCGTGCGGCAAGTTATCGAACAGGCCGGCCCCGACCATCTGATCGTCACCATCACAGGAACGCCCCTGGAGAGAATATCGCCTGAACTGGAGGCCAATTACAACGCCTTTATTGATGCTGCCTTCGAACACGGGCGACTGTAAAATGAAAGGGCTCCTTCTGTGAACCACAACTCCGGACCGTCCTTCGGCCAGGGAGATGACTTATGCAAAAGAGTATCATCAAGAGAAAACTCAAGAACGATCAGCCGGTGTTGATTCCAAAGGTCTGCTTTACCGACCCGAGCATCGTGGAAATGCTGGGGCTGCTGGGTTCGATGGAATCTGGATTTGCAACGATTACAGGCCGATAGATCCAAGCACGCTGGAGGGCCTCGTACGTGCGGCTCGTGCGGGTGGCGCCGACACGCTCATCAGGATCGGCAGCAACAGTTATGACGACATAGTGCGAATGCTGTGCATGGGGGCCACCGGCTTGATGGTTCCCCACGTGGGGACGCCAGAGCAGATTCGGAAGGTGGTTTCCCGAGCGAAGTTCCCCCCACTGAGAAATCGAGAACTCGAACCGATCTGTGCCGACGACGATTTCGGTTTGACGAGTCTCGAGGAATATATCAAGCAGGCCAACGACGAAACGTTTATCGTGATACAGATTGAGGATGTTGGAGCGATGGGGCGCGTTGAAGAGATAGCGGGTATCAAGGGCATCGACGTGCTGTTTGTCGGTTCGGCCGATCTGGCCTTGAACATGGGAATACCGGGACAGGTCAAGGACCAGAAGGTGCTCGAGGCCATTCGGCGGGTGGCCAGCGCCTGCCGGGGACGAGGCATACACTGCGGGACTCCGGCTTGCGATCCGGAGCACTGCAAGCGATTGCTGGACGAAGGCGTTCGCTTCCTGACGGATTCTTCGGACTGGCGAACGCTGGTAAGCGGCTTCAGACAGCTTAAGGAAGCCTACGGGAAACTGGGGCTTTCCTTCCGTCAAGAGAGAAGCCGCCTGTCGCCGCCCTGGCCGCCGGAGGCGGTCAGGTTCTTGTGGGGACCCTTGGTTTTGTCAATGCGCTGACCAGAATTCCCGCGCAGCAGTTCCCAACCATCTGCCGCACCCAACGTTTCCCTACGGCCGATCAGCAACCCGATGATGCGCGAAGTCCAAATATCTTGCAGCGTCTAAGGCGTCTCAAGAAACCAGAATCACGATTGTGAGGTCCCGCATTGGACAAGCATTGTAACAATGACTGCCAAAGGAGCGGTTGCCAGCAACGACCAGAAAACCATGCCCAGTCGGGTCTTCCAAAGCCTCGACAGCAGGCTGATCAATGATCCTATCACGATGTGAACCACCACCGAGGAGACGATCACCAATTGAAAGCTCAGGGCGGGGTTTCCGGTCATAACGTCCCAATATCCGATTATCGCAGCCGTCACAAAACCATAGATCGCCCCGAAAAAAGCGCCGAGTTGATTTGCGAACGGCACAAACAAGGCCATGAAGAACAGTCCGAACAGCGGTCCCACGAACAAACCGTTGGTCTTCGTGGTAACTTCCATAATATTGCCGGGCACCTTCCCTATCATGGAACTGATCAACACAATTACGATCCCGATGCCCAAGACGAGATACTTGGCCAACTTGACGACATGCCTTTCCGTACCCGTGGCCTTCCGGAATCGAAGGATAAAGTCATTGGTAACTACACTCACGATTGAGTTGATGCCCGAATCGAGACTGGACATCGCCGCGGCAAACATAGCCGCCACCACAAGGCCCGCGATACCTACGGGCAAGTAATTGGCAATATAATGCGGGAAAAGGTAGTCCGCCCCCTTGACCAGGCTACCGCCTTCGGGAAGGCACTGTGGATTCGTACGGAAGAAGCCCAATACGGCAAATCCAACGATGGCCAGAAGGATCCCCACGACGGCGTCGGCACAAATATTTATCAGAAAAGATCGCCGCGCCGTGATTGCATCTCTGGTGGCCAGATATCGCTGGATGACCACCTGGTCCGAACCGGCCGTGCAGGTCCACCAAGTGAAGTTAGCCACTATCGCACCGACGACCGTGGCACGGACGGCAGGATCCCAACTGAAAAACGGCTGATCATCCCAGTTCTGCGCCCACTCCGTGGGCCACCACGCTCCGACACCTCCTAACTTGACACTGACAAAAAATATGGTCAGCAATGCTCCGCCCAGGAGAATGAAGAACTGAAAGACGTCGGTGATTACCACCGCACGCAAACCTCCGAGAACCGTATACGCCACGGCCACCAGACCCGCAACAATCACGACATACGGGATCGTGCTCATCCGCCAGCCGAGCATGGTCACCATTGCCTTGGCAGCCAGGTATATCAACAGGGCCATCCAGATCAGACGCGTCAGAATAAAGATGCTCGATCCAAGCAAGCGGACTTGAGCACCCAAACGGTTACCCAATATCTCGTAGGCGCTCGATATGCGCAGTTTCACAAGGAAGGGAATCAAAGCGTACCCAACCACCCCGAAGATGATGGGCCCCGCCAGCAGGCCGGACAGGACAACCGGGCCATGCTTTATCATCTCCCCCGGGCTCGCAAGATAAGATATCGTGCTCAGCAACGTTGCGAACGTTGAGATACCGATGGCAAAGGGCTTCATTCTGCGGCTGCCCAGAAAGTACTCCTCGGTGCTGGTCTGCCTGCGGGAGTAGAACCAGCCGACACCGATCATGAATCCCCCATACAGGCCAATCACCGTCCAGTCGGGCCAGCCCAGCCCGCGATTCTGGGCAAGCACCGTCTGTGTATGTACCTCTACATCTGCATGGGGACCCTCTGCGGGTTTAGAGCTAGGCTGGTCCCCGTCGCCAGCGTCGCCGAAGGCGGCCGCCGTCACCAGAAGAATAACACTCAACAGACAGATCGCAAATATGCGTGATGTTGTTCGATGATTCGTCACTACCGGCTGCCTCGCCACTTATGCCACATTCACAGCCCAAACGTCTCCGGGCATCTCATCGTAACAGGTGCTTCATCAGCATGCAACACCGCGTATCAAACCCGACTCGTGTCCAGGTCTGGTTGTCTCGGTTCCTTGTTACGCCCCTCAGCGGTCTGGCCTCGTCAGTTGGTCAATCGTACGACTGAACGTAATGTTTATGACGGATTCTCGGGGTGAAGGAATAGAGTTTGGCCTTTTTCAGGTAAAACCGCAGGCGGATCGGCCGTGCCTGGATCAGGTGGCAGTCTTTCTGGCCCTTCCATTTCAACACGTGGCGGACGCTGTCGGTGTTTATTGCCTGGGATTCCGCCTTGGAGAACTCTTCGATTACCTTGCCGTCGGCATCGAGGGCCTCGACGACAATCGACCCGCCGGCTGCGTTTGCATTGACCTCCAACGTATCGCCGATGAAGACAAACTTCTTGGTCGTCATGGTCCCGGCGGCCGCGGCGTTGATGGACACAAACCCGTCCAGGCGCAGCGTCGCCAGGCCAACTGCGGTGGGAGGCGGATCCGGATCGCCGTGGTAACTCCCCCAATGCCGGGCGGCGGTTCCCGAGTAATAGATCCGGATTTCATCTCCCACAACGATGGGCAACTGGTGTGCGTAAATCTGGCCCCAATCCCAGTCTTTTTTGTGCCGGCCGTAAGGAATGAACGTCGCTTCCCTGGCCGCCTTCTTCCAGTCGCGGTTATCGTCCATCTTACGCCAGGGAATGGCCCCACTCGCGCCCACGCGTTGCCAGGTCA
>JASLZV010000104.1:2040-6636 GCA_030754715.1 Phycisphaerae bacterium | reverse complement strand
GGACCTGATGGAAGTCCCCGACAAGTTCGAAGGCGGCTTTGGCTTCAAGACCATCGTCGGGGCGCTGTTCCTGGGATTCCTGATGGTTCCCGGGTCGATCTACCTGTCCCTGTTCATGGGCGCCACCCTCGGTCCGGCGGCGCAGTGGGTCACGGTAATCCTCTTTGCCGAGGTGGCCAAGCGATCGATGAAGGACCTGCGCAAGCAGGAGATCTTTGTCCTGTTCTACATGACGGGCATTGCGCTGAACATGCCCTTGCAGGGATTGTTGTGGAATCAATATCTGCTGTGGCAGCAGTATTACGTTCAGTCGCCGGCGGCCCAGGCGTTCGGGATCGACGTGCCCAATTGGATTGCCCCCTCCAGTGAAGTCATCGCAAGCACAGGGCGCACATTTTTTATGCGGCAGTGGATGCCTGCCATTGCCTTCCTCGCCGGGGCTATGGTGATCCAGCGCCTTGACCAGTTTTCGCTCGGCTACGCGTTGTATCGGATTACCGCACACATCGAAAAACTCCCATTTCCCATGGCCCCGGTCGGCGGCTTTGGCGTGACCGCCCTGGCTGAGTCGCACGATCAGACCGAGCGATGGAGGTGGCGGTGCTTTTCTTTGGGCGGCGTCATGGGGTTGGGTTTCGGTCTGATTTATACCGGTATCCCGGCCGTTACCGGAGCATTGTTCGGCCACCCCATTAAGATCATCCCCATTCCCTGGCTTGACCTGACTTCGGAGATCAGCACCCACGAATTCCTCCCCGCGGTGCCTATTAACCTGGTGTTTGACCTGACGTTTGTCCTGGTCGGGATGGTGCTGCCGTTCTGGGCCGTTGTCGGAGGCTTCGTTGGGCTGGTCATCATGTTTATCCTTAACCCGCTGCTCTACCAGGCCGGCATGTTAACCACCTGGACGCCGGGCATGAAGGTGGTTAGTACGCTTTTCAGCAACACGGTGGATTTCCACCTGTCTTTCGGCATCGGGCTGTTGTTTGCCATTTTCCTGATAAGTCTCGGGACGGCCCTTCGCCCCTTGTTACGCAGGTTTATCACCGGACGCCGCGAAAAGAGCCCCTACGGCAATTCAGGCGAACCGCCGCCCAGGCGATCCATCTGGCACAGCCTTGTGGAACGCAGCAAGGAGCGCGGTCAGATTTCCATTCTGCTGGCCCTGCTGATCTATGTAGTCAGCACCATAGGGTACATCCTGGCATGCCTGTGGCTGATGCCCGGCACGCCCGAGATGGGCTACCGGGATCGCTTCCCGTGGTTGTTCTTCCTGGGTTTCGGGTTCATCTATCAGCCGATCCTCAGTTATACGGCCGCAAAACTGGAGGGATTGGTCGGGCAGACAATGCAAATACCACTTGTCCGGGAAGCCGCGTTCATCTTGTCGGGATATCGCGGCTCGGCCATCTGGTTCGCCCCCATTCCTCGAACCAACTACGCCGCCGCGGTTCGCAGTTTTCGCGTGATGGAGTTGACCGGCACAAGGCTCAGCAGCATCATCAAGACGGAGATTCTGGCCTTGCCGATCCTGATCGTGACGGTAGTCATATTCAGCGAACTGATCTGGCGCCTGGCGCCGGTGCCCAGCGAAGTGTATCCATTCGCACAGGAGCTCTGGCATCTGCGGGCGCTGGGGTTCTCACTCCAGGCTACCGCCACCCAGGCGGGATCAAGTCCTTTCCTTGAGGCACTGAAACCGGAGGTCCTGGGCTGGGGGCTGGGCGGCGGGTTGGTGGTGTTTACGGTCCTGAGTTTTCTCAATCTGCCGACGTTCCTGTTCTACGGAATGGTTCGGGGCCTGGGCCAGATGACTCCGGGCGGGATACCCATGGAATTCATCGGCGCCCTGATCGGCCGTTTCTACCTGCAGCGAAAACTCGGACACAGGAACTACAAGAGATACATGTCCATCATTCTTGCGGGTTTCATGGCCGGCGTGGGCCTTATTGGAATGGCGGCGGTGGCGATTGCGCTGATTCTCAAGAGTACCACTACTTTGGGTTATTAATGATGCAGGGAACGAATCCGTGAGCGAGAATCCGTATTCATACCAACGCGTTGATCTGGAGCGCCTCGACGACGACTCATTGCCCGACCGGAAGGCTGCAGGCCCTGGAGCCGTCTCGCACGGCGTACGCTGGATCATTATCCCCATATCGATTGTGCTTTGCATCGGTCAGGCTCTGCTGACGATCGCCGCCTGCAACATCTCCATCGTCTGCATCACCCCGACGCTCATCGCGGTCACCGCTTTCTCTACCCTGTTCGTAATCGTGCTTCTGATAAACCCTCTTCTGCGCATGCTTCGTGTGATCCGCCCGTTCAATCGCGCCGAACTGGTCAGCCTGTTCTGCGCGCTGCTGGTTACCTCCGGAATCTCCACGTTCGGCCTGGCCGAGCAACTTGTCCCACTGGTGGCTGCGCCCTGGAACCCGGAATGGAACACTCCGCAGAGAAAATGGGACACCGACGTTCTACCGAATCTCAACCGGAATCTCTACATCACCGACACCAAGACGATTCTGGAGTTTCGCAAGGGGCTGCGGTCCACCAGGGACGGTCAGCCGATCAAAAAACCGAAGCAGGACGCCGATTGGGGGCAAAAGAAAGATTATTACTGGAAGATATTCACCAACATCCAGTGGAAGGAGTGGATTCGGCCGCTGGCTTTCTGGATGATCTTCGTCGCCGCGACATATGGCTTTTTCTGTTGCCTTACCTATATCGTCCTGAGGTACTGGTGGAAAAGGGAGAAACTGATCTTTCCCCTGGCGAGGTTTTCTCAGGCCCTGTTGCCGGAAGAGGGGCACAAATCTCGGTGGCTGCCAACGATCTTTAGCAAGAGCGGGTTCTGGTTCGCTTTTTTCCTGAGTCTCGGCATATTGTCATGGAATGCCCTGGTTGCCGGTAAGGTTGTTGTGGGTCTGAATCCCATCCTCCTCGGGATGGGCTCCAAGGACGTCAGGGAAATTCTCCAAAACGGGCCGTTCGAGGGTCTCACCGACGGGACGTTCAGACTGATGTTTCTGATTATTTTCACCGCCATCGGGATAGCGTTCCTCCTGCCCTTGGAAGTCAGTTTTTCCGTCTGGTTCTATTTCCTTGTGGGTAAGATGATCATTCTTGTTGCCACGTGGATGGGGTACGGCCGAACCGGCGCCGACTTTCCCACCGATCCGAGTTGGATCAACAACCCGGTCACCGCGCAGGCCTCAGGGGGGATGCTGCTGTTCAGTGCGGTGAGTCTGTATCGATGTCTGAAAGACTACTATCTCCTTTCGGTCGGGCGTCCGTTCGCCCAGCGCCTCAAACTGAGCCTGCCGGTGGTCGGCATGGTTGTGTGCACTGTGGTGATGATGCTGTGGCTCAACTGGAACCGACTGGGACTGGGCTGGGCGCTGCTCTTCCTCGCCATCCTGACGCTGCTGACGCTTGGATTGATGCGAGTTGTGGCCGAAGGTGGTATCTATTGGTTCCAGTCCCACATGAGTTTCTTTCACACCTACAAAATGTTCGGCTTGGGCAAATTCCTTACCCCGGTGGTTGTTGTGCCGCTGCTGCTGATTTATTGGGTTCTTTTCGTGGACTTGAAGACGTTTATGGCGCCGAATCTGCTCAATGCCGCGCGCATGGAGGGCGAGTGCAAGACCGGACGTGCCAAGTTTCACATTAACCTGTGGCTTTGCATTGCCATCAGCGTGGTTGTGGCCTTGGGTTTTGCCATCTTTCTTGCGCACGTCCGCGGGGCCGGGCAGATGCACCCGTGGTTTTATCGCTCCGGACCGACATCGGTTGTAGACGCCGCAAGGCTCGCGATGTCGGACAAGTCGGCGTTTGACGCCACAACAGTGGGCTGGTCGGGCTTCGGTGCGGTTTGGGTTGCACTGAGCATGTTCCTCCGGCGAAGTCTGTTCTGGTTCCCTCACCCCATCGGGTACGTCATGCTCATCAGCCCGCCGATAGCCATGTTGTGGTTCAGTTTCTTCCTTGGGTGGATATGCAAGAAGATCGTCGTGAAATACGGTGGCAAGAAGACGTTTGACGCTGTTCGTGTGATCTTTCTGGGGCTGATCTTCGGCGAGTTGATAGCCACGTTCGTCTGGCCGACCATCTCGCTGATGTTCGACTTCCAGGCCACTGGTATTACGTTGAATCGGTATTCCCCATGAGCGCCTCTTCCGGCCGCCATCCCGCACACCGCCGCTTTGGTTGGGCGGGCTTCCTGCTTGAGGTGCCTCAGTCGTACAGGCTCGTCCAGGTCGCGGAAAACGGACGCAGGGGGAAACTCAGCCTTGCCGACGACGAGCGTGTCCGCTTGGAACTTGCCTGGGACACCGCGGTTCGCCGCCGGATGGACCCCCAACGCGTAGCGCGCCGATGCCTCTTTCGCGCCACGGGGAAACGCCTTAAGAGATCACATCGCGACAAAATCGAGCCGATTTCTCTTCCCGCTCTTACCTGCATGTTTCGATATCGTCACGAAGAGACGCGGTGCGATCATTACGCGGGATTTTCCGCCAGAACGAATCGCTTTGTGCGGCTGGCCTGCCATCTTGGGGATGACGACAAAAACGACCAAAGCCAACTGTTTGA
>JASLZV010000104.1:0-2030 GCA_030754715.1 Phycisphaerae bacterium | reverse complement strand
ACCGCCCGCAGGCCTGGGCGTTCTTCGGCGTTCAATTCAACGCCCCGGCCGGCCTGGTGTACGAGGAATCGAGGCTGAACCTTGGGGACATGCGGGTAATGTTCGTTGCGAGCGACCGCCGATCGCGATTGACAATCGGCTGCATCTACCCGGCCAAACTCGCCCTGTCACGCCAGCCGTTGGATCAGTGGATGCGCCAGATACTAAAAGCGGAGCACAAAAGGTTCCGCCGCTGTGGCGAGGGAAACTTCAGTGAAATCGCCGCCCCGTGCGGGCGCGGCCTGGACGCCGAGTCCCATCTCCGGTGGGTACTGCTACTTTGGCCTTGGCGGCGCATGCGGGTGCGGCAGACGTGGCTCATCCACGACGCCGGCTCGGACCGGCTTGTGTTGCTCCAGGCGACCGGCCGCAGGGAGGAATTGCAGGCGCTGCTTGACCAAGCCGCAAAGGGCCTATGCGGGAAAGATATTTCTTGTTAGATTGGGTGCAGTATGGTCAGGTCGTCCCAATTGGACAGATCTCAAGCCTTGGACGCCAAGCCGATCGCCGCGCCCGTACTGGCGCGGGAACCGCTGGACGGCGGCGGGCAGCGGATCACCGTCTCATATAGCCCTCCACGGTGGCAGCAGTGGCTCCTGCGCGTTCCTGACAACTGCTCCAAGAAGTTTGAACTCGACTCCTTTGGCGTGGAAATGCTGGAATTGTGCGACGGTAAGAGATCCGTCCGGGCGATTATCAAGGAATTCGCAAAAAGGCACCGCCTTGAAGCCCACGAAGCCCGGAAGGCAGTCATAACTTTTGTGCGAACGCTTATCGCCAAGGGAGTCCTGTTGATGGCCATCAAGGCCGCCGGGGGAAAGGCGAAGTGATTTCAACTTCGCCGGGCGCCTAATCAACCGCGCCGGCCTCGGTAGACTGCGCGTTGATGATTGGGAATCAGCCGTGATGCATTCCGCCATTTACCGCCGCGGCGGCATGGTCCGGGTCTTATGACAATAACGTGGGGATTGAGCTGGTTCACGCCGCTAAAATACGAACTATGGGAATTATCGAAAATATTCGTGCGACGTCTTGGCGCAATTGCTCGTGCCGGCTACGATTGCGAGATGCAGAAGGGCACGGTTGTGATATGTGCGCCCGGCCGTGAGGAGTTGTGAAGCAAGTGGCAAAAAAGGCGAAAGATCTGTCCACTTTCGCAATTGCCGACATGCTCCACGCGGATCAGGGGTCGGTAGCCAATTGGATCGATCAGAACCTCCTGAAAGCCCACCGCACGCCGGGGGGCCACAGGCGCGTGGCCGCGGAAGATCTTCTGCGCTTCCTGCGTGAACACAAGATGCCGATCCCCGTCGAACTTGGAAAGCCCCCCAGCCGCGTCCTGATTGTCGACGAGGCTCCGGTAATCACCGAGTTGGTTGGGCCCGGAGCCTGAAAGGCCATCCATAGCGACTATGAGGTGTATGAGGCCCATGACACCTTTCATGCGGACATAATGGTGGCCACCCTCAAGCCGGGCGTGGTTGTGCTGGACCTGCATGTGCCGGCTATGGATGGCTGCGAGGCCTGCCAGCTCATCAAGTCCCTGGAGACCACCCGGGGCACCGAGATGATCGCAATGACGGCTTATCCGTCGGCCGAAAACGAGCAGCGAATCCTGGAATACGGGGCGAAGATATGCCTGTCAAAACCTCTGGACATGGCACAATTGATAGAGCAAGTCGAGGTATTACTCTAAGCCGGTTTGATAAAAAAACGCTTGAGCGGTTTTTCACGGATCTGCGCGGCAACAAAACAGCAGGCGCACTGACTGCCGCCGCATCGAGGCCCCCGACCCAAAGCCCTGGCTGCAGCGTGAACTCTCGTTAGAGCAGACATCGCACCTGTTTTGCGTCGGCCGGTCGCTCTTCTTTCACCGGCAACTTGTGTTCGCCCAAGGATCGCAATTTCAGGAAACTTCACTCACCACGGTGTTCTGCTCGTGTGCAGTATTCCACCGCAATGCGGATCCCTTCGTCATATCCCACCGTGGC
>JASLZV010000103.1 GCA_030754715.1 Phycisphaerae bacterium | reverse complement strand
GAAATTCTGCCGCAGGACGAAGTGACCACCGACCCCACGCACCGGGCGCCCCCCGAGGCCCAGCGCCTCTGGTCCGTCACGACCAAGCAGTTCCACGGCAAGGGGCAATTGACCGAGATCACCGTCGCACAGGTACAATGGGTTCAGTCAGGCAACGGTCAACAGATGTGGGAAATCCCCGACACCGATTTTGCTGTCAAGGCCGACCTAGCCCTGGTGGCCGTCGGCTTCGAACCGGCCATCGACCGCGACCTGGCCGGGCAGTTCCACCTGGCCACCGAGCCGGACGGGCGGGTCAAACTCGACAGTTGCGCCACCATCGCCGCGGGCGTCTTTGCCGCAGGTGACCTCGTCTCCGGCCCGGCCCTGCTGGTTGATGCCATCCATAGTGGCCGAAAAACCGCCCAAGAAATCCACGAATACCTGATAAGGCAAGTTTGAGGCCGCACCTCGCCCTCCAGACCTTATCATTTTGGTGGTTTACGGCAGTACCTTTTTCGCGAATCCCACAAGAAAGGACCGTCTCGATGCCCAAGGAATCCAGAGACAACCTCAAGTTGCGGGCCGCCAAGATCACCAAGGCCCTGATGAAGAAATACCCCAACGCGCGGACCGCACTGAGGCACATCAATCCGCTGGAACTGTTGATCGCAACAATTTTATCCGCCCAGTGCACCGACAAGCGTGTAAATAGCGTTACGAAGGACCTGTTCGCCAAATACAAAACACTCCACCACTACGCCAACGCACCCCAGGCCGCGCTCGAGGAGAAAATCCGTTCCACGGGCTTTTTCCGCAACAAGGCAAGGAATATCCGCGCCGCCTGCGCGATAATCATCTCCGACTTCGGCGGCAGCGTCCCCAAAACCATGGACCAGTTGCTTTCCCTGCCCGGCGTAGCCCGCAAGACCGCCAACGTCGTACTCGGTAACGCCTTCGGACGCAACGAGGGCATCGCAGTGGACACCCATGTCAAGCGACTGTCCGGCCGCCTGGCCTTGTCAAAGGAAAAGACCCCCGAAAAGATCGAACGCGACCTGATGGAACTGGTGCCGCAAGAACAGTGGGCGACGTTCTCCCACCTGTTGATTTTTCATGGCCGGGCGTGCTGCACCGCTCGAAAACCCAACTGCCCCGGCTGCCTCATCAACAAACTGTGTCCATCGGCCTTTAAAGCCTGACTTCGGCCACGTCCGTGACTCGACAAGAATCCATCGCAACCTATTTCACGGCGACAACCCACGCGTTAACGAAAATCCGCAGCGGCAGGCATCGGGCCATCCCCCTCGCCGCCTTGAACGGCAATACACCAAGACACCTCTCAAGGACCACAATCACCCACGCCGGAAAACGCACCCGCCGCCCTCTGAGGTCCAGATATATCATCACGCGGGAAAAACCGTCTTCCCGAAATTGTCTTATCAACTCTCTGCGGGTGTATTCCTTGAGGTGAAATCCCGCGGCCTGCCTGTCAAAATATTTGGAAACATCGTGTGGGCCGCCAATACGGTTGGGGGTCGAACAAAAGTACGCTCCCCCGGCCACAAGGGCCCTTGACACATTCCGCAAGTGACCGGTCGCATCGTCCGGGTGCAGATGCTCCAGGACCTGGTTGCTGTAGGCCAGATCCACCGTGTTTGGGGGGACGTCGATATTGCACCCGTCCGATACAACCAAATCCAGGTTTCCCGCCTCGTGTATCCCAGCTGCCTTGTCTGCCAATTCGCGGGACACGTCGATCGCATACACCTTCTTCACGCGTTCGGCCATCGCCAGCGCCAAGCTGCAATCGCCCGGCCCTATCTCCATAACCACGGATTGTGAATTGAACCAGCCGGCCAGCAGGCGCACATGCCGCCGGGTCTCCGCCCGTCTGCTCTCGGCATCGGCCCGCCGCGTCAGCATCGGGTGGTGCGGCACGCGGCGAAAAAGTTCCTCATAAACGCTCCCGTACAGGCGCCCTCTTTCTTCCTTAGTGGAATTGCGCAGTCGGTCGGCCAGTTCCCGCTCAAGTAGATAGTGCTCCCTTATCTGCTCAAAAGATCGCGCGGCGCGTTTCGGTGGTTTTTCAGCCCACCCGGCGGCACCGCTTGTTCCCTTCCCGTCAATGTTCATCCGCCTTCATCCCTAGCGTGCAAAAAACCATCCCTTACTCACCACCCAGGCCCATGGCACCCCTTGCATCCGGGCCAACTAGACCACGCCGCGGTTTTCGTCCTCGTGATCGGCGTGCTCGCCCTGGGAGCGACCTTCATCCTGCCGTTTGAGATTGATGCCGAGTTTCTTGGCATACAGGCGATACACGTCATCCGGACCCATGCCCAGCAGTTGACAGATGCTTATCCAGAAAAACAGCATGTCCGTCGCCTCGACGCGTGCGTTCTGGACGTCATGGAGTTCGTACTGCCGGCCCTCCTTCGCCTCCCGGTACCAGTGCTTCCAGCTGAGGCACTCCTGTAGCTCGTGGCACTCAGCCGCCAGAGCGTCGATGTAATTCTTCAGCGCCCTGCCCACCTGCGAGCGAATCTCGCCCCCCTCATTCCCGGCCAACTGCCGACCCAGGGCGGCTGTGTCGAAACCCGCCCGCTTATTCAAGTTCGCTTGCAGCGGCCAGATGTCTTCCAACGATCTGATTTCACTGTCGGCCATACACTATCCTCCCGACACGCGTCGATTAACCTTTGCAGCCAACCACACAGTGTATACCCGTTCTCTGGCAACTCAAGCGCTGCAACCAACCTTGCAACAGACTACAATGCCCGCATGTGCGGATTCGCAGGAGAGTTTTGCTACCCAGCCGCCCGCGCCGACCTCGAACTCACCAGGAACATGGGCGGGCACCTGAGACATCGTGGGCCCGACGAGACCGGCTCGTTCCTCTCGCACGACAACCGCTGCGCCTTGGCCGTCCACCGCCTTAGCGTCATCGACATAGCCGAATCCCACCAGCCAATGTCCAGCGACGATGGCCACCTTACCGTCGCGTTCAACGGCGAAATCTACAACTTCCAGCAACTTCGCCGCGACCTGACCGCTGACGGCGCCAGCTTCCACACGCAAGGCGACACCGAGATTCTTCTGCACCTCTACCGCCGCCACGGACCAGGGATGCTCACCTTCCTCGACGGCATGTTCGCCTTTGCGATCTACGACCGCGCCGCGGGATCCCTTTTTCTCGCCCGTGATCGCCTCGGTCAAAAGCCGCTGTGGTACGCGCCACTGGATGACCGTATCGTCTTTGCAAGCGAGGCCAAGGCACTCTTGGCCCACCCACGCGTCGATACAGCAGTTGAGGAAGCTTCTTTAAGTCTTTACCTCACAATTGGTTATGTCTCATCACCCGCCTCGGTCTGGCGAGGTATCCGCAAACTTTCGCCCGCTCACTTCTTGATGGTCAGCGACTATTTCCCCTCACCCCAGGGCTATTGGCAGGTCGCCCCGGGCGCTTCGCCCGTCAATCACGACGATGCGGTTGACGCCGTGCGGAAAGCCGTAACGTCGGCGGTTCAATCGCACATGATAGCCGACGTACCTTTGGGCGTCCTGCTGAGCGGCGGCGTGGACTCCGCGATCATCACAGCCATTATGTCACACGCCGCCGGCCGAACCGGCGGCCTCAAGACTTTCACCGCTGGTTTCGACTCTGCCGTCTTCGATGAACGCCGTGCCGCCCGCCGGGTCGCCGCCCACTGCAACACTGACCACACCGAACTGTCGGTAAGACCGGACGTCACCGATGCCGTTGACACAATCATCGCGCAGTATGATGAGCCCTTCGCCGACTCCAGCGCCCTGCCTACATACCTGATCTGCCGCGAGGCACGGCGCCACGTCACCGTCGCGCTTGTCGGCGATGGCGGCGACGAGGTCTTCGCCGGCTACGATCGCCATCGCGCAATGCACCTAGCCGCCGCGATGCGACCGGGAATGTACATGGCCTCTCGCCTGGCTGCCGCCGCACTACGCCTCGTTGCGCCTCATGACGAGCGGAATCGCCTCAGACGGTTCATCCGTTTTTCAGATGGATTACCGTATCCCTTTGCTAAACAATATCTTATGTATCGGTGCCTCTTTCGGCCACAGGATCTGCCTCGTCTGTTGAGCGACGAATTTCTCGCCGGTATCGACCCCAACGCCCCGGCTGCATGGTTCTACGACCTATATGAAGGCACGGATTTGGACAGCGAGGTTGCCCGCGCGCAACGGCACGATCTCCTGACATATCTCCCGAACGACCTGCTGGTCAAAACGGACACAGCCTCCATGGCATGTTCGCTGGAACTGCGAGCCCCATTCCTGGATCATCGCCTGGTTTCACTGGGTCTTTCTCTCCCCGACGGTCTCAAGATCCGCGGCCGTCGGGGCAAGGCGATCCTGCGGGATGCCTTTGCGGACATGCTGCCCACGGATGTGTTTCGTCGGCCCAAGAGAGGCTTTGCCGTCCCCCTTGGTAATTGGCTGCGGAACGAGTTACTGGACGACTTGAAGGAAACGCTGCTGGACCCCGCCCTGGCAGCCCGGGGCATCTTCCGCCCGGAGGCATTGGCGGGGCTCATCAATGACCATGTCACCCGTCGCGGCGACCACAGCCACCGGCTATGGGCCCTGCTGGTCCTCGCCCGGTGGCTGGGTCGCCGATCCGTCTGAAAAGGCGGTTGATACCCTTTCACCCCACATTCCCACAAGTCCGCCGGAGGAATGTTCCACGTGGAACAAGCCAGCCAGCGGCTACGCACATGTTCCACGTGGAACACCTGCCCCACATTCCAGCAAAACGCACCCTTGTCGCCTGTTGTCCGAAAACTTCCGACAGACCACAAAGAAATCCCTTGCAACCACCGCCCGCTTCGCTGTATTCCTTAAAGGAGACGAAACAAGGACGTTCCAAGCATAACGTCCCGATGGGAAAGGAGGCCCAAGATGGCCGAAAAAACCCACTCCGCTCATCCCAAACGCCGCCTCGGTAGGGGGCTCGCCAGCCTCATCAAGAACTCGACCGTTTCCACTGCTGAGGATGCACCTACAGGCCGCACGCCTATCCAGGTACCCGTCACCGCAGCCCCTCGGCTGCCAGCCGGCCTGCAATCGCAACCAGCGCCCGACAGCCCGCCACTTGAAGTCCCCATCGACGACATCGCGCCAAATCCCTACCAGCCGCGGCGCGACTTCAACAGCGATGAACTGGCCGAACTGACGGCATCCGTTTCTCAGCAGGGCGTCCTTCAGCCTCTCCTGGTCACCCCCACCATTGATGCCCAAGCCGACAAGCCTTACATCCTAGTCGCTGGTGAACGCCGCCTGCGCGCCGCCCGCCAGGCGGGGCTTCACACCGTCCCGTGCGCCATCCGCAACGCTGAGGCCAACCAAATACTCGAATGGGCACTCATCGAAAATATCCAACGCACCGACCTCAACCCCCTCGATCGTGCCAGGTCCTATCGAGATTACCTCGATCGCTTTTCCTTGACCCAGGCTCAGGCGGCCGAACGCATGGGCGAGCCCCGCACCACAATCGCTAACTATCTGCGAATACTAGACTTACCAGACCACGTGCAGCAACTACTGGCAGCCGGCCGACTGACCTTCGGCCACGCAAAAGTACTTGCCGCCCTGACCGACCAGCCAAAAAAGCAACTGGCCCTGGCCGGCAAGGCTGCTGAGCGAGGACTGTCGGTCCGCCAACTGGAGGCCCTCCTGGCTGCAGAGCAGCGCGGTGACAAACCTGAAGCACCCACTGCCCGCAGCCGCTCCAAGCCACCATACGTCCTCGACCTGGAAGAGCGGCTTACCCACACCATCGGGACGCGCGTGATTATTCACACCGGGCGGGCCAAGCACACCGGCAAGATTACCATTGAATTCTACAGCTTGGACGACTTCGACCGAATCACCGCCGCACTGGGGCTTGCGGCCGAAAGTTGAACGCCCGGCCGCTGGGCGTCGGCTGGCAGATTCCCCCGCGGGAGTCTCGACCCAGCTGCAAGGTAGACCACGCAAAAGTATCGCCACCGGCGGATCCCAATGCGTGAACCGTACCGCAGATTTTGGCTTTGGACCTTCCTCGGCGCGGCCGCCGTCGCCGTTGTCTTTGCGGCAACGGTATGGGTCTACCTCCCTCTGGCCCGATGGCAGCAACAACGCAAGGCGGCTAGTCGCATGGACGCCCATCTGCCCCTAATTCGCCGGTACGCACACAAAAACGCCTTGCCGATGGACCTCGTCTTCGACGTCATTCTAGCCGAGAGCAGCGGCCGACCTCGCGCGGTCTCACCCAAGAACGCCAAGGGCCTCATGCAAATCATGCCGGCAGCCGAAACCGACGTGCTAAAGGCCTCAGGCCAGCCCAAGGGCGATCTGTTCGATCCGGAGTACAACATCAGCATCGGAACGGCCTACCTGCGGATGTTGGCGGAGCGGTTTGACGGAGAACCATACCTGGTTCTTGCGGCCTACCACGCTGGCCCCACACGCGTGTCGCGCCTCAGGCAGATGCATCCAGAGGTGCCGAGCAGGGATCTAATCAACCGCTACGCCGGGGCGGCTACGCAATTATATTGCCGTAAGATACTGTCGAGCAAGAAATTATGTCTATACACCCACACCTCCTCCACCTCCCAGCCTCTGCTGTTGCCCTCCCAACCATCCGCCGCATCCTCTCAGCCAGCCGTCCCCTTGCCCCTACCCTTGGACCAATCCTCACACCCCG
>JASLZV010000102.1 GCA_030754715.1 Phycisphaerae bacterium | reverse complement strand
AAACACTTCCACCGCAAGCACGGCCCGGGGGCGCACTACGGGCAGAAAGACAACCCCACCACCTGAGTAGCCGCCCCGGCCGACGGTTCACAGAGCAAGCAGGCGGATTGCGTTTCCTCTGGCGATCTTGTCGAACACCTCTTCACTGATCTTTCTTGCGTCCTTCAGTTCAACCAACAAGTCCACCAGCGGGGTGGGCGAATCCGGTCCGCAGATGTCCGTCCCGAACAGGAGCCTGTCCGTAAATTCGTTGAGGAATCGCGCGGCATAATCCCGGTCTCGGGCAAGGGCGTTGTAGCCGCTGCCGGCCGACAGATCGCCGTAAAGGTTGGGATACCGCCGAAAGAGGCCCGGAACGACCCCTTCGGCCTTGACGGGGTAGTTGGTATACCCGGCCATGTCGGCTGGGCTCTCCAGTTGTGCGATATGAGCCCAGAAGGGCGGACCGTGACCCAGGATGATCAGATCGGGAAACTTCTGCAAACAACGCTCCAGTTGCGGCAGACCGACGTCATCGTACAGCCCGTAGGCGCTACCGATTCGCGTGGTTATGTCGAATATCAGGGGGAAACCAACGTCCTGGACGTGCTTGAAGAGGTTCTGGACCAGCGGGTCGAGGAACGGCAGGTTCGGCATGACCTCACCGATGCCCTTGCAGCCGCGGTCGCGGTAATGTCTCAGGACGTCTCCCAGCGGGGCATCGGGGGAATTGGTCAGCGCCCGCGGATCCACGTTGCAGAAGGGGATGAGCCGCCCGCCGGACTTCTCGGCGAATTCCAGGATGTCTTCCGTGGATTGCGGCAGGTACACTTCGGGGCTGACAAGCGGCAGCACGACCCCGCGCTCGATGCCGACTCGGTCATATATCGCCAGAAGTTGATCCGGCCTGGAGAACGGCAGATTGCCTATTGTCGAGGCCCGCGGGTCTCGGTAGGCGTGGGCGTGAATGTCGATAAACATGATTCTTTACTCCTGTCTCTGTCCTTGCTTCGGCGGGGGACCGCCGTTACTGGTCCCAATCCACGATGGCCCCGTTGGCCTTTAATTCGTCGCGAAGCTCCTGCACGTTTACTTCCCCGAAGGCGACACCGTGGCGAACGACCTGCCGGGCGGCCTGCCCGGCCGCCTCGCCCATGGCAAAACACGGCCCCATGACGCGCAGTGGCCCGAGGACCTGGTGCTCCACGCTCACCGGCCGACCGGGACAGATCAGGTTTTCGATGGGGCGCGGGATCATGATCCGGTAGGGGATGGGCGTGACGGTCGGTTTTGGGACGTCCTGTTTGTGCATGGCCTGATAACTGGGGCGTTTGGCGTCCGGAACGTCCCATTCGTATGAGGAAAAGCCGATTGTGTCCGGGAATTGTCGCCCATTGAGCACGTCATCGACCGTCATAGTGAAGTGGCTGCAAATTCGTCTGGTCTCGCGGATACCCAGCGCCGGCGCCACTGCCTTGAGGCGGGCGTTGGCGAATCCGGGGAAGTGTTCGCGCATGATGACCAGCAGTTGCCGTACCTCGGCCCGCCCGCGAATCAACCCCTCCGTCACCGAAGCCGCATCCGTCCCGTCCACCCCGCACAGCCGCGATGTGTTGATCAGCATCGTGCCCTTTTCGGTCAATTGGATGGAGATGAAAATGTCGTACGGGAACGGCCACTTCCCGGCGGACCGAAGGCGGCTTATCTCGTCGGCGAATCGTACCGCCTCGTGCTGGTGTATATAGGCGCTCAGCGCGTCTTGATCTACCCGGTCCACGATGAACATGAGTGTCGCCGGCATCATCAGCCCGTCTTCTTCGCGGCCGGCGATCACGTCACAGCCGCTGCGGGCGGCGATGTCGGCGTCGCCGGTGGCGTCGATGAATGCCTTGGCCTTCACCGCTGACAGACCGTTCTTGTTGCACAGAATCACGTGAGTGATGCGCCGGCCCTCCACCGCGGCGTCGAACGCCTGCGTCATCAGCAGCACCTCCACCCCGGCCTCGGTGACTTTTTCGTCCAGGTATGCGGCCATGGCGAATGGATCGAAGGGAATTCCGTGGAGCAGGTGATCTTTCCAGCCGAAGGGGTGATATTTCCGGTTCGCCTGCGCCTGCGGCAGCAGGGCGAATCCCCGCTGGGCCGCTTCGGTGGCCATCTGCCGGAAGATTCCGCCCACCACCCAGCGGTTGCAATCGCCGGTGCGCCCGCCGAGCCACAGAGACACCATGCCCGCTGTGCCCATCCCGCCGAGCTGCCCCAGCCCCTCGACCAGCAGAACGCTCAATCCCTGACGGCGTCCAGCCATTGCCGCCGGCACCCCTGCCGGGCCGCCGCCGCACACGACAACGTCGAAATCCCCCAATACCGGGATATCCCTGGACCCCAAGCGATAGACACCTGTATCACCGGCCATGTCGGCTGTTCCTTCTTTTCATCAGCGTCTTGTCGTGTGTATCAAGTCTCGGGTCCGTCCCGCCGTGCGGGGATCCCGGCGCACCGCGGTGAAGGGCCGCCACTCGGCGATGATTCTACCGGCCCGGGCCGCAGATTCACGCATTCTTTGCGATTCTCCGGATGAAGCGTGCCGCCTGTTGGCGGTGTGCGGGCATTTTTCGTTCGCGGGTTGACAAATCAATCACGATGGTGCAGAAGTGCTCGTTTGAAAGGCCGGGTCGGTAATGTCGGCGGTTCGGGTCAAAGGCACCCTTGAAAACATCAGGAGGTTCCACTATGGGCGCGGATGTAAATGGTCGCTGGATAGTTCGGGGACAGGCATGCTCAGCATCGATCTTTCGATTCTCGCTTTTTGGCCAGGGCCAATCGCCGGGATCCGCCCTGAACCGGTACGGCTTCCTGAAAAATGACTGGGATTCCGCGGATGCCCGGGAAGCAAGCGACGGCGACACCGTCACGCTGAAGACGCAAAATGCCGTGTTTTCCTTCGAGAAGGGCGAGCAAACCACGCTGGCGCTTCGGGACAAGAAGGGCAATATGATTCTGGAGGGAAAGGCAAGGGCCCTGCCTGAGGGCGGCTTTGTGACAGAATTTGGGCTCTCGAAAAACGAGATGCTTTTTGGCCTGGGCGACCAGACCAGGGAGCGGATCGAACACCGAGGCACCAAAGCCAATATGCACATTGTGAACGTTGCCTCCTATATTCCCATATCGTTTCTGATGAGCACCAGGGGCTACGGTATTCTGGTTAACACCACGTTCAGCCATGTGTGGGACATGGGGGCAAGTGACAAGCGAAAACTTGCCCTCTACGTTCCCGACCGCAATCTGGATATTTATTTTTTCCACGCGGCTGACCTTAAGGGGCTGTTGGCCGCCTACACCGAGCTGGCGGGCAGGCCTGTGCTGCCTCCCAAGTGGTCCTTCGGCCTGTGGTTTATCTGCCGGCAGCAGGCCGATGACTTTCAGGTTATCAGCGACGCGTTGAATTTCCGGGATCGAAACATTCCCTGCGATGTGATTGGACTTGAGCCGGGCTGGATGGACAAGGATTACGACTTTAGCGTCGAAAAGCAGTGGAGCAGGGAACGATTTCCCATGCCGGCGTATCGCGACGACAACTTTTACAACGCGCTCAAACGGCTGGGATATAAACTGGAACTGTGGCTTTGCAATGACTATGACCTCAGTTACGAAGCGGAAAGACGACTCGGCAACAAGCCTCAGCCGCGCGTCAAGGCGCCGGAGGGATTTATGGAAGACGATACCGAAAAGGATTTGCACTTTACCGAACCGGTTCGCCTGGATTTATACACCAAGCCGGATGAGCCCTGGTTTGAGCACCTGAAGAAATTTGTGGATCAGGGGGCCGATTTATTCAAGCAGGACGGCGGGCTGCAGGTCTGCGACCATCCGGATCGACTTTGGGGCAATGGAATGGCCGACGAGGAAATGCACAATCTCTATCCGCTTCTCTACAGTCAGCAGATGTACGAGGGATTCAAAGAGCACACCGGCAGGAGGCCATGTGGCTATACTCCCGCAGGCTGGGCCGGCCTTCAGCGATATGGCGGAACCTGGACAGGAGATACCGGGGGCGGCCCAAAGACGCTGGTTGCCTGTCTGAACCTTGCCCTCTCCGGCCATTCGCTGGTGACCTGCGACATGCAGGTGACAACCAAAGAGGGCATACATTACGGTTTTCTTCTGCCTTGGTCCGCGGTCGTTTCATGGAATTATTTTCTCCACCCATGGCTTCTGGGAGACGGGTTGTATTCGATCTTTTGTGACTACGCCCGTCTGCGAAGCAGACTCATCCCCTATCTTTACACCTATGCCCACGTGGCGCACACCACCGGCCTGCCCATGATCAGGCCGCTGATGCTCGAATTTCCCCACGACCCGAAGGCGCCAAATATCCTGACCCAATGGTTCCTCGGCCGGGAGTTCATGGCCGGCAGTTTCAGCGACGAAGTGTATTTGCCTGAGGGCAAATGGTACGACTATTGGACCGGCAAGGCTTATGTAGGCCCCAAGACCATCAAGTACCGGCCGCCGGATAACCGTGGCGGCGGATTGTTCGTCCGGGCGAATTCAATTGTTCCACTGGGCCCGCTGGTGCAATACACCGGGCAGAAAACCGATGAGGGCATGACGCTGCAAATCTTTGTGGAATGCGATGCCAAGGCCGAGTTCCGACTCTATGACGATGACGGGGTGACTTTCGATTACGAAGACGGCAAGTTTTCGCTCAGCCACATTCGGGCGGAGTTTTGTGGCGGCGTTTTGAAAATCAAAGCCCCCAAGAAAAAATTGAATATTCAGCGCATTACGGCCCACCTTGAGAAAAAACCCCGCAGCGTATCGCTGAACGGCAGGGAAGTTTCCTACGATTGGTCGCAGCAGGACAAGAGCCTTGAGATTGCACCCGTAAATCCATGACAAGGCGATTGGCCGGATATCCGGTAAATTACATTACACAGAAGGCACACGACATGGCGGAATTCCCCAGCGACGGTCCGTTTTGCTTTCAAGTACCCGACAACCGCGTACTGTTTGTTGATGACCTGTACGTTACTGAGACAAAGGGGCTGACGCGGCGGCTTCACCAGCCGAAGAAGCACCCGGCTACTCCGGTTATCACCGGCGACCTGCCCTGGGAAGACAACTGTGTCCACCTTTATGGCACGGTTCTGCTGGATCCTGTCGATGGGCTTTTCAAGGCTTGGTACAAGGTCAACGATTACGACTGTGCCTACGCCGTCAGCAAAGACGGCGTTGAATGGGAAAAACCGCTGCTCGAGATTTTTCCGCGAGGCGACCGGCCGACCAACATCGTCTATCGCGGTATTGATCCGTCGCTGCTTGACCGCGAGATGTTTAACATGGAGAACGTTTCGGTGATGATCCCCCCTGGCGAGGCGGATCCGCAGCGCCGCTATAAAATGTTCACCTTTCAGGCGCCGATCAGCAAGGAGGCCAGGGAAGAATACAGCGATAAGTATTTCGGCCATTATGTCGCCTACTCTCCCGATGGAATTCACTGGTCGGCCCGGCCCGAGCCCGTGCTCAATAAATCCGACGACGATCCGGCCATCGGCGACTGCCACACGTGCATGTACGATCCGCTCAAGGACCGATTCATTGCCTTCACCAAGCAGCAGTTCATAGAGAAGCCCAGCGGAACGGGGGACTTCGGGCCGATGGCACGCGTTCGCAGCATCTCCTTCAGCGACGACTTCGAGCATTGGACCAGGCCGCAGACCTGCCTCGTGCCGGACGATCAGGATCACCGCTGCATGCATTTCTATAACATGTCCGGCTTTGTTTATGAGGGAATGTATCTGGGGCTGCTGGAGATATATTACTCCGACGACAACCATCCCACGATGCCCCGGATGTGTGACATTCAACTGATCAGCAGCCGAAGCGGCGATCGGTGGTGGCGGGCAGGCGGCCGCGAGCCGTTCCTCTCACCTAGCGGGCAGGCCGGACAGTGGGATGCGTACATGCTCGGCTGCCAGTCGGGCGGGCCGATCGCACGCGGCGATGAATTGTGGTTCTATTACGGCGGTTCGGCGCAGCATCACGTGCCGCAATGTTCCCGCTATCCCCAGGATGAGGGCATGTACGCTATCGGGCTGAGCACGCTGCGGCGAGATGGGTTTGTCTCCTACGATGCCGGCGCGGCGGGGGGAACCCTGACCACCAAGCCGGTTCACTTCCAAAAGGGTTCAGCCCTCCACGTCAACGCCGAGGTGCGAGGGCAACTGTCGGCGGAGGTGGTTTCGATAATAGAAGAACACGAAATACCCCTATATCAGGAACTCTGGCGGTACCGGACAGGCCGACCCATCGAGGGTTTCACTCTTTCCGACTGCAAGGCACTCAGCGGCGACCACCTCGACGCGACGATAGGGTGGACCGGCGGAGATATCGGCGTTTTCAAGGGCCAACTCATCGCCCTGCGTTTCCATCTTACCGACGGTTCGCTGTATTCCTTCTGGATCGAGTAAACAGCGGGAGTATCAACGACCTATGCGTGGACAGCGGGACAGTTGGGCACGGGCCAGGCGGGTCGGCCAGGCTTGCACCCGTGCTTCCTGCGCAATCCCACGTAAACCTTGGCAAGCCCAAAGGAGCACGTGTAATGGCAAGAAAGTCCACCTCCAGGAAATCGCCGCCCGGGGCTTCGGCAGATCGCCTTGAGCAAACGGCGATTAAATTGGGGGCTATGGGGGCGAAAATCATCCCGCCGGCCACCGTCCAGACCGGCGGATGGGTTCGCTGGAAA
>JASLZV010000101.1 GCA_030754715.1 Phycisphaerae bacterium | reverse complement strand
TCTGGCCGGTCTCCTTGTCGTAGCGATACCGCAGCGACGGGTCTTCCTGCCGCAGGACGTTGAGAGCATCCATGAGCCCCTGCTTGTCCGCGTTGCTTCGCGGCTCGATGGACATCGTGATGACCGGATCGGGAAACTGCAGGCATTCAAGAACCACAGGATGCTTGGGATCGCACAGGGTGTCGCCGGTGAGACAGTCGTTCATGCCCACCATCGCCACGATGTCCCCGGCGGTCGCTTCGTCGCGGCGGATGCGCTGCTTGGCGTGCATCTCCCAAATCCGCGTAACATTAACCCTCTTGTTCCGCGTGCTGTTGAGCACACGCCTATTGGACTTGAGCGTTCCGCTGTAAACCCGCACGAAGTTCAGGTAGCCGTGTTGGTCCGACACAATCTTGAACACAAGGGCCGAAAACGGATCGCCTGGGTCGCTCTTGCGAACGACCTGCTTGTCGCTCTCGATGCTCTCCCGCCCGACGAAGTCAGGCACGTCAAGCGGGCTGGGAAGGTAGTTTACCACCGCATCCAGAAGCGGACGGATACCCATGTGTTTAAGGGCCGACCCACAAAGCACCGGCTGCAAACTGCCCGCCAGCGTGCCCTTTCGCAGGGCAACGATGATTTGGGCCTCAGAAATCTCCTCATCGGCAACGTACTTTTCCATTAGGGTGTCGTCGCACTCGGCAGCCGCCTCGATCATGTCGTGGCGGGCCACTTCCATCTCGTCGGCCATGTGGTCGGGAACCGGCTCTTCACGGAGTTTGGTAGCCACCTCGTGAGGGTCGTAGTAGTAGGCCTTTCGCCGGATCAGGTCCACCTGCCCGAGGAACCCCTCGCCTGCCCCCATGGGGATTTGCACCGGAACAGGATGGGCGTCCAGGCGGGCGCGGATATCCTCGATAGCGGAGTCAAAGTCGGCCCCGACCCGGTCGAGTTTGTTGATGAAGCACAATCGGGGCACCTTGTACCGACCGGCCTGGCGCCAGACGGTTTCGCTCTGTGCCTCCACTCCACCCACGGCGCAGAAGACCGCTATGGCGCCGTCCAGAACACGCAGCGACCGCTCCACTTCGATGGTAAAGTCCACGTGCCCTGGCGTGTCGATCAGGTTGATGGTGGTCTGACCCCAAAGCAGCGTGGCTGCCGCGGAGGTGATCGTGATGCCGCGCTGCTGCTCTTCAACGAGGTAATCCATCACGGCGGTCCCATCGTGGACTTCACCGATTTTGTAGGTGCGTCCGGCAAAGTAGAGAATCCGCTCGGTCACGGTGGTCTTGCCGGCGTCGATGTGAGCCATCACACCGATATTCCGAAGTTGTCGTAGTTGCTTGGACACAGGTAATTCCGTCTAAAAATCAAATCAATCGCCACCGGTACAAACCGCAGCAACGCCGCAACAGAGAGAAACAATCTCTCTTCACGCCGTTCGCGCGGTTCATCTTGCTTGCAGCCGCTCTCGGACCCGCCCAACACCAACCCCGCGGGCTTTTCTCGGCCGCCGCGAAACGCGCATGTGTCGATGTCGCGACGCGTTTCGCCTTGAACGCTCTGGCCCGCCGGGGGGTGGCGGGCGCCGGTCTTGCGTCCCGGCCCGCAGGCTGGGAACGATTTGGCAGAAAACCGGCCCGGTTGTCCTATCTCAATCGGCTCTGACCCGCCGCGGCGGGCCACACTGCCGTCCCTGAGCCCCGGCCTCAAATAAGGAACCGGGGTCGCCCGGTTTAGGCTCGTCCCGGCCGGATACATCCGGCCGTTCGGCCCACCCAGGCGATTCAGCCAAACCCGATATATCGGGGCTTTTTCAGCCCAAAAAGGCCCAGAAGCAATTGCTCCTACACAAAAATCACAAACAGCAACCCGAAAATAAAATACAGAGAACAAACTTTACCATGCGAAGTGCGCGAAGGCCTTATTGGCATCGGCCATTCGATGCACGTTCTCCCGCGTGGTCATCGCAGCCCCTTCACCGTGATAGGCATCCATCAGCTCCTTGGCCAGTCGCACGCTGGTGGCCTGCCCCTTGCCTTTGCGGACCGCATCGCGCAGCCAGCGAATCGCCAGCGACAGTTGGCGCTTCCTGTTGACCGGCATGGGAACCTGGTAGTTCGATCCGCCCACCCGCTTGGAGCGAACCTCGATCATCGGCTTGACGTTCTCAATCGCCTTCTGGAACACCTCCAGCGGTGAGGCATCGGTAATCTTCTTTTCGATGGCGTCCATCGCATCATAGAAGACACCCTGAATAATTGACTTCTTGCCGTCCCACATGAAGCAGTTGATGAACTTGCTGACCAGCTTGCTGTTGTAGCGTGGGTCAGGGACCAACTGCTCCGCCGATGCCGTGAACTTCTTACGTCCCATAGCGCGATTCCAGTCCTTCGTCCTACTTGGGCCTCTTGGCCCCGTATTTGCTGCGGCTCTGCTTCCTACCCTCAACACCCAGACAATCCAGCGTACCGCGCACGATGTGATACCGTACACCGGGCAAGTCTCGCACACGCCCGCCGCGCACCAGCACAATGCTGTGCTCCTGCAGGTTGTGATCAATACCGGGAATGTAGGCCGTTACTTCTTTACCGTTGCTCAGCCTCACCCTGGCTACTTTGCGCAGCGCAGAGTTCGGCTTCTTCGGCGTGACGGTTTTCACCAGCAGACACACCCCTCGCTTTTGCGGGCTCACCTCCAGCACGTTCTTTCTCTTGGCCTGCTGCGACCTTCGCGGCTTGCGAATCAATTGGTTTATCGTCGGCATCTAATTTCCTCTGTCGCCCATACGGTTTCCTGTCGCTCACTTGCTCCCTGTCAGCGCCTGCTGGACCGCCGCGGTAATCTGGGCAGCGGTCAATTCCTCACCCCCATCAGGCGCCTCTTGGCCTTCGGGCTCGCTCCGCTTGATCCGCATGTCCAGGTATGGCTTGAAGCTCGTCCCGGCGGGAATCAGACGCCCAAGTATCACGTTCTCTTTCAGCCCCACAAGTTCGTCCACCTTGCCGGCCAGCGCCACCTCGGTAAACACCTTGGTGCTTTCCTGGAAACTAGCCGCCGAGAGAAAACTGTTCGACTGCAATGAAGCCTTGGTGATACCCAGCAACAACGTCTTAGCCGTCGCCGGGCGCGGCCTCTTGGTCTTGGCCGGTTCGTGCCCGTCGCTTTCGGCGTCCAGATTCGCCTGCTCGATCTTGTCCTTGGAAACCACTTCACCTTTTGCCAGGGAAGTTCCCCCAGGTTCCACGATCTTCAGCGATCCGGCAAGCCGTTTATTCTCATCCATGAAGCGGAATTTGTCAATAACATCTCCGGGCAGAAGACTCGTATCGCCGACGGATTCCACAATGACCTTGCGGAGCATTTGCGACAAGATGACCTCAATGTGCTTGTCGTTGATGCTTTGCCCGGCAGCCCGGTACACGCTCTGGACCTCCCCGAGGAGGTACTGCTGGAGGGTCTCTTCACCGCGAATATCGAGGATATCCTGCAGGACTAGCGGCCCTTCGGTCAGCGGGTCGCCCGCCTCCACGTAATCGCCGGTGTGGACCAGCAGATGCCGGTCGTGTGGTACGTGGTGCTCGCGATCCATCCCCGATTCGCTGTGGATGGTGACAGTCATCTTGCCGCGGCGCTTATCGGTGCGCAGTTCGACGCGGCCGGAAATCTCAGCCATCGCCGCCGGTTCCTTGGGATTGCGGGCCTCGAACACTTCCGTCACACGCGGCAGGCCTGCGGTGATGTCCTGGGTCCCCTTGATCTCTCGCGGCTGGCGAGCCAACAGTTCGCCCGGCGCGACGCGATGGCCTTCTTGCACCTCGATGCGCGCCTTGGCCGGTAGATAGTGGAAGTCGAGTATCTTGCCGCTCTTGTCCTCGATGACGATTCGCGGGTGCATCTCGCCCTTGTGCTCGACCACCACGTAATGGCGCACTGCGGCCTTGGTCTTTTCCGCTTCAATCCGCACCGTCTCGCCCTCTTCGACATCCTGGAAGCGCACCACGCCCTTGGCTTCAGCCAGGATAGGAACAAGGTGGGGGTCCCACCAGACAAGGCGCTTTCCGGACTTGACCTTTTGCCCCTCTTCCACCACTACGTGGGCGCCGTAGGGCACCTTGTACTTGTCCAGTTCCCGGTCCTTTTCATCGACGATGCTAATCTCCCCGTTGCGTTTCAGGACGATCCTGTCCCGACCCTTGCTGGAATCCACCTCAACCACGTTGAGCTTCGAGTACTGCACGGTTCCGCCGATGGCGGCACGGGTCTCATTTTCGACCACGGAGCGGGTAGCCACGCCGCCTGTGTGGAACGTGCGCATCGTCAATTGTGTTCCCGGCTCGCCGATGGACTGCGCCGCAATAATCCCCACGGCGTTGCCTTCCTCGACAAGTTCGCCGGTGGACAGGTCCACGCCGTAGCAGTGGGCGCAGATGCCCAGAGAGCGCTCGCAGGTCAGCGGGCTGCGAACACGGATCGTCTCCATGCCCATAGCTTCGATCTGGTCGCTCATCTTCAGCGTAATGATCTGGTTCTCTTTGACAATGATCTTGTCGGTAACCGGATTTACGATATTCTCGCGCGCCACCCGACCGACAATCACTTCGGACAGCGGTACGTCAATCTGCTCGCCTTTGTACACCGCTGATTTGGTGACGCCTTTGAGCGTGCCGCAGTCCAACGAGGTCACAATCACGTTCTGGGCCACGTCCGCGAGTTTGCGCGTCAGGTAGCCCGAGTCGGCCGTCTTCAACGCGGTGTCCGCCAGGCCCTTGCGGGCTCCGTGAGTGGACGAAAAATACTCCAGCACGGTCAATCCCTCGCGGAAATTAGCACGAATGGGTGTCTCGATAATCTCGCCGGAAGGCTTGCTCATCAACCCGCGCATGCCGGCCAACTGCCTGATCTGGTCCACATTACCTCGGGCGTTGGACTCCAGCATCATGTACACCGGGTTGATGTAGTTCGGATCGTAGTCGCGTCGGTCCGTCTTCAGCGAAGTCATCATGCTCTTGGTGACTTCCTCGCGGACGTGAATCCACACGTCAACAACCTGGTTGTACCGCTCGCTGTCCGTGATGGCGTCGTTGCTGTAGTCTTTCTCGATCTGATCAACCCGCTGCTGCGCCTCGGCGATGATGTCGGCCTTATCGACGGGAATCCTCGCGTCGGTGATCCCAAACGACGCACCGGCTACCGTGGAGTACGTAAAGCCAAGAGCCTTCACTCCATCCAGCAGATCGATCGTGTCGCTCCGCCCCAGCCTCTCGTAGCAGTCGCGGATGACGCGGCTGGTGCCCCTCTGGCCCAGCGGGTAATTGTAAAAACTCATTCCTTTCGGCAGAATGTCGTTGAAGACGCATCGCCCGGCCGACGTGATTATCTTGCCATCCCGACAGGTGTACTGGCGACCTTCCTCGATGACTACCGTGTCCTGGGGCACCCGCAGAAGGATGTTGGCGTGCATGCCGATGCGCCCCAGCTTGTAGGCCGTGATCGCCTGGTCGGCATCGGGAAAGACCGGATAATGTTGTTCGTCGCTTTGCCGCATCGTCCGGACATGGTCTTGGACGAACTCGGCGCCGTAGTCGCAGGTAAGGTAGTACACGCCCAGAACGATGTCCTGCATGGGCGAGACAATCGGCGAACCGTTGGCCGGCGAGAAAATGTTGTTCGCCGCCAGCATCAGCACGTGCGTCTCGGTCTGGGCCTCCACCGAAAGCGGCAGGTGCACGGCCATCTGGTCTCCGTCGAAGTCGGCGTTGAATCCCTTGCACACCAGCGGGTGGATCTTGATCGCGTTGCCTTCCACCAGCACCGACTCGAAGGCCTGGATCCCCATCCGGTGAAGCGTCGGGGCACGGTTCAACATGACCGGGTGCTGGTAAATTACTTCTTCCAGAATGTCCCAGATCTCTCTTTCACGCCGCTCAAGCATCCGCTTGGCGCTCTTGATCGTGTCGGCCAGCCCACGATCCTTGAGCCGACGGATGATGAACGGCTGAAACAGTTCCAGGGCGATCTTCTTCGGCAGCCCGCACTGGTTCAACGCGAGTTCCGGACCGACCACGATAACCGACCGTGCCGAGTAGTCCACGCGCTTTCCCAGCAGGTTCTCGCGGAAACGCCCCTGTTTGCCCTTGATCATGTCGGTGAGGCTTTTGAGCGCCCTATTGGCCGTGCCCTGCACCGGCCGACGACATCTACCGTTGTCGAACAGCGCGTCGACCGCCTGCTGAAGCATGCGCTTTTCGTTGCGAATGATGACCTCGGGCGCGTTGAGGTCCATCAGCTTCTTCAGGCGGTTGTTCCGGTTGATGATGCGCCGGTACAGATCGTTCAGGTCGCTGGTGGCAAAGTTGCCGCTTTCCAGCAAAACCAGAGGGCGCAGGTCCGGCGGAATAACCGGAATCACGTCCATCACCACCCATTCGGGGTCGTTGCCCGACGTGCGAATGCTCTCCACAAGTTTCAGCCGCTTGGAGATGTCCTTGATCTTCTGCTTGGATTTGGTCTTTTCCAGATCCAGGCGGAGTTGTATGCCCAGTTCGCCCAGTTCCAGTTTCTGCAGCAAAACCTTGACGGCCTCGGCGCCTATCATCGCCTGGAAGTCCTGCCCGTACGTCTCGCGGGCCTGGCGGTACTCGTCCTCAGTGAGCACCTGTTGGTACTTCATCGCCGTCTGACCGGGATCGGTGACCACGTGGTCCTGGAAAAGGATGACCTTTTCCAGATCGGAGGTCTTCATCGCCAGCAGCGTGCCCAGGCGGCTGGGTAGGGCCTTGAAAAACCATATGTGAACGATGGGTGCAGCCAGC
>JASLZV010000100.1 GCA_030754715.1 Phycisphaerae bacterium | reverse complement strand
GAAGTAAACGCTCGATGCCTGCCCGGTGCAGAACTCATGCATCAGCCGCATGGCCCGATGGAACTCGTAGCGATCATATGCCTGGCGGACGTCGCGGATAAGCATCTGCAGCTCCATCCGCATCCACAGATCGATTGAGTGGCCGGCCGGCTCGACCGCATCGGCGGCGAGATCAAAGTCACAGCACGCCCCCATGCAAAACCGCAGCGTGTTGCGGATCTTGCGGTAGGCGTCTTCGGCCTGCGCAATGAGGCTATCGCTGCAGCGAATGTCGTCCTGGTAATTCTGCGAGGCTACCCATAGCCGCAGGATGTCCGCCCCCCGCTTGTCCAGTTGCTCGATAACGTCGATGGCGTTGCCAAGCGATTTGCTCATCTTGTGCCCGTCCTCAGTGACCACGAATCCGTGGGTGAGCACGGCAGCAAAGGGTGGGCGGGCGCGGGCGCCCAGCGCCGGCAGCAGCGATAGTTGGAACCACCCGCGGTGTTGATCGGATCCTTCCAGATACATGTTCACGGGGATGTCTTCGACCAGCCCGCGCGCGATGGCCGCCGCAAACCAACTCGAGCCCGACTCGAACCACACGTCGAGAATATCGCTGCCGGCGGTCAGTTGGTCCAGGGGGAACCGGTCGCCATTGGGCAGGTCCGGGTCGTCGACCGGATCGTAGCCGGCCAGCAAGTCGACCGGATCAAGGGTGAACCACGCCTCCGAGCCGTTCTCCTCGACGGTTTTCGCCACCGCTCGTACGCTGGTGGGCGTCAGCATCGCTTGGCCGGACTTATTGTAGAATGCCGGAATGGGCAGCCCCCAACTCCGCTGGCGCGAAATGCACCAGTCGGGGCGCCCTTCCAGCATACCGGCGATGCGCTTGCGCCCCCAGGCTGGGATGAAGTCGACCCCACCGTCGCACGCTCCGCGCCGGCAGGCCTCCATCGCCAAGTCGCGCAGCGACCGCTCGCCATCGGCGAGGGGAACATCCACGGCGATGAACCACTGCTTGGTAGCGCGAAAGATTGTTGGTGTCTTTGACCGCCAGTCGTGCGGATAGGAGTGCGTAATCGTCTCGGCCAGCACCAGTGTGCGCCTCTGGCGCAGATGATCCACCACCCTGGCGTTGGCGTCCCACACCACCACGCCTCGCAGCCAGGGCGCCGCGGTGTCGTCGAACGTACCGTCGGCCTGTACGGGGCAGTATATCTCCAGGTCGTTCTTGAGTGCCGTACCGTAGTCTTCCAGGCCATGGCCCGGGGCGGTATGGACCAGACCCGTTCCGTCTTCGAGGGTGACGTACTCGGCCGTCACCACGGGGCAGATCAGCCCGTCGGTCAGCGGGTGGGCGTATCCTAACGGCTCGGCGCCGCCCGTCAGGTCGGCGCCCCGGATGTGGGTGACGACCTGGTGGGACTTAAGCCAGCCTTTGCGCTTGGCCTCAATATCGGCCAATACCGCCTCCAGGCGCTCCTCGGCGATGACCCACGTCGCCGGCCCATCAGCCGTTTCCACGTGCAGGCAGACGTAGTTAAAGCCCGGATGGATTGCGACGGCCCGGTTGGCAGGCAGAGTCCAGGGCGTGGTGGTCCAGACCAGAAGCGCCATCTTTTCGCCGTCCTCGTGAGACAGGTGTTCGGCCCCCTTGACCACCTCAAACGCCACGTAAACACTGCTGTCCTGGCGGTCGTGGTACTCCAGTTCCGCGTCGGCCAGGGCGGTGCGGTTCTCGATGGACCAGTGAACCGGCTTTAGTTGGCGGTAGACCAACCCTTGGGCCACCAGGTGGGCAAAGACCTCCAGCGCTGCGGCCTCGTAGTGCCGGTCCATGGTGATGTAGGGCTTGTCGAACTCGCCCATAATGCCCATGCGCTGGAACTGCCGGCTTTGAAGCTCGACAAATTTCTCGGCGTAGGCGGCGCAGTGGCGGCGAATCTCCCCCGGGGCCATCGAGCGCGCCTTGTTGCCCAATTCGCTCATTACCTTCGCCTCGATCGGCAGGCCGTGGCAGTCCCACCCCGGGATATACGGCGCGTCCATGTTGGACATCGTCTTGATGCGAATGATAATATCCTTGAGCACCTTGTTCATCGCGGTACCCATGTGAATGTTGCCGTTGGCGTATGGCGGACCGTCGTGGAGGATAAAACGCTCGGCCCCTTCACGGGCGGCGCGGATCTGCTTGTACAGGTTCTGGTTCTTCCATCGCTGTTGAACGGCAGGCTCCTTTTTAAGCAGCCCGGCTCGCATGTCGAACGATGTATTCGGCAAGTTAAGGGTGTTTTTATAGTTTTTCTTATCTGTTTTCTTGTCCGTCATTACAGAGAGTCTCCAAACAACAGAAGCCCTGAGGCCTATGGTAGCCCCAGGGCATCGAAACGCACGCGAAAAGCCGGCATCCGCCCTAAGGCATGCAGTTGATGATGCCTATGGCAATGATACCGGCGCGGACGTCCCGGGCGGCCTTGGTTGCTTGGCCCTTCAAACCGGTCAGGTTGTCCTGAAACGTCCGCATAAGTTGCTTTCACGCTGCATGCCGCGCCAAGGCGATGGGTATACTATATCGGACCGAACGCGGCTGTCAAACAGGGATTTCCCCGAGAATCATGTCTCCGCTCGCCGGGCGGAGATAGCCGCCACGTGAAATGTTCGCCCCGCACCCTGCCCGACAAAAGTCCACCTGAATCCGCTTGGGGTTTTACCGAAGGTCCGGTTCTCCCATGCCGGCTGCCCGTTCTTCGGGCGATTGCGGCTCTTCGGTAGCCGCCAACTCGGGCATGCCCGCGATTGGATCGGCCACCGGCGTCGGTTGAACCTTGCGCGCCCGCCCCAGCAGGTTAATTCTGCGCCACGCGCCCGACTCAAACCGCCTGGCCATGAAGATTCCCAGCACCATCACGTAGGCGCTGGCGGTGATCCAGGGGCCGATGCTGGTGAGCCAGGGCAGGTGGATTACCATCATGTACCCCCCGCCCAGGATTATGCCCCAACTCAGTATGGCCGTTACAGCCATTGGCCAGAGCACATCGCCTGCCCCCCTCAGCGCTCCGATGTAAACAATACCGACGGCATCGAAGAGTTGGAACACGGCCGCACACAGCATGATCTTGACGGCGATGTCCACGGTGGCGGCAATCTCCTGTGCCCGTGTCTCGGCCGCAAGGGTTGAGGGGACGTTCTCCAGCAGGAACCGCACCATCGGGTATCGAAACATCCAGAACGCCAGCCCGCAGAGGCCCATGTATATCATCGCCACCAGCAGCGCCTGGTGGACGCGCTTGCGCGCCAAGTCAAGGCGCCCGGCGCCGATGTACCGTCCCACCAGCGCGGTTGTGGCGATCCCGATCCCAAGGGCCGGCATGAACGAGAGCCCCAGATAACGCATCGCCACCGTTGTGGCTGCCATGTGCACCTTGCCGAAGAACGTGCCCACGAGCACCACGGTGAAAAGTCCCCAGCATAGGACGTCGTTACACAGTTGCACGCCGGCCGGCCAGCCAATCCTCAGTAACTCCGCGCAGTGTCTCCTGCGTACTGACCGCACAAAAAGGGTGCCGAACGTCCGGTGCACCCGCGGTGAAACAAACACCACCAGGAGAATTACCAACTGCAGCGTCCAGGCCGAAACCGATCCGATGGCCGCCCCCTCCAGACCCATCGCCGGCAGACCGAAACGCCCAAAGATCAGGGCATAGTTGGCCAGGACATTGAAGGCATTGGCGATGAGCGAAATCGTCAGAACGATGCGGGGGCGGTGGATACCGAAGAAGAACTGTTCCAGTACCCGCGAGGGAAGGGTCAGAAAAGCCGCCAGTATCATGTAGCGGAAATACATTACTTCCAGCCCCTGGAGTTGTTCGGAATGGTTCAGGGCGGAAAAGATCGGCCGCGCCAGGGCCACCAGGGGAACAATGAGGGTTGCGAACCCCAGTGCCAGGAATATCCCCGCCCAGGCGTACTGGCCGCTGCGGCGGTGGCGCCCTGCGCCGAAGTTCTGGCTGACGTAGGTGTTGACCACCAAGAGCAGACCCATCGCGAAGGCTTCCGGGGCAAACGCCAGCATTCCCGAGGCGTACTGGGCACTAAACTCGCTGTGCCCCAGGTACGAGACCATCAGCCCGTCCACGAATTTGATGACCGTCGTGTTGAGCATGGCCAGACTGGCCGGCCAGCTCATTTTCAACACCTCGGCGAAGCCGGGAGTCTGTTTTTGGTCGCGAAGGAGATCCATTTATCTCTTTCAAGGGCTACTACGGGCAATGGACGACCAGCCTAGCGACGCTTGCGGGAATTAGCAAAACAAAGCCCCCTAACCGGCTATCCCACGATTGGCCGCCGCGCGGGGTATTCAAACCGTTGCACGTCGTTCGTGGGCTTGTGTGGCTTTGTGCAGAAGGTCTGTTTGGCCCGCTTACCGGATGGCGCCGGCCTTCTGCATGAGTTTGTATCCCAGCAGCGTCTGGGAGATGACTATCTGATTACCGAGAAAGCGGATGGACCCCTTGCCTTGAGGGGCCCATATATCGTGGCCGATAGAGTCCTTGATAATCTCGGTGAGCGTCTGTTGTATCGCTTCACGGGTTTGGGCCCCGCCGGTCTCGGTGCTTTCATTGTCCTCATCGGAATCGAAGAGTGTGTCACCTTCCCCCTCTTTGTCCTCGCCGGCCTGGGAGAGTTTCATGCGCGGCCCCTTGAAATTCGGCACAGCCGCCAGCAGGTCGGCTACGTCGTGTACTGTAATGCGAGTCTTGTTGTTAAAACTGTTTCCGGTGGCGATGGACAGCACGCCGCCATCGATGATCCAATACACACTTTCGTATTTGTTGCGGCCCTCGGAAAGTTGCTCTATGACCAGGTCCAGTGCCCGCCAGATCGACGCACCCTTGAGTTTCAGCGTCACCGGTGTGTTGCGGTCGATGCCGACGGCCTTCAGCGACCGCCAGTTCACGTGAAAATTTGCGCCGATTGCTTCACGGAAGGCCGCCAGCACGTCCACCAGGGGGGTGTTTTCGAATTGGAAGCCGTGTGGTTTACCCCTGGGGGCGCGTCGGATTATCCGCCCCCGGTACGCCTGGCCGGCTTGTGCCCGTCGTTTCCGGGCGAGCACGCGTTGTTGGGTAGTCACGATCACCAGACCCCTGTCCACATACCAGGCCAGCGGCTTGCCCTTCTTGGCTACCCGGACCAGCAGGGACTCCAGCACCTGATCGGCGCGGACTTTGTCCACGCGCAGGGACACCGCGGCTGTCCTTTTCACACCTACGGCCTCCAGGATGCCCCAGTCGGTAAACACCGGCACGCCGACCAGCCGGCTAAACTGATCCAAGGCGTCTTTCAGCGTGCCGGTCAACACAACGTGACGCAGCGCAGCGGCCATGATCTTGTCGATGTCGGGTGCAGCCGGGGCTGTGACGGGCTGACTCTTGGTGGTCTTGAGGGGCTGCTCGGCGGCCAGGGCGAGACAACTGAGAGCGATCGGGAACATAAGTAACAGAGATAAAAACCGCTTCATGGTAAGCCTCCCCATCATCTAATCCACCAGCAATTATAGCAGCGGAGCGGGTGACTGGCAACCGTACAACAGGGTCAGATAGTGTCAAGTATTGTGTGTAAGTTCGATTTTGACGCGCCGGTCGAAATTGCTGCCGGCTATCAGATGGTTGTCTAGGCGATTGACACGCGACGGATACGTCGTGCGCTGGTCGGGCAGACAGCTTGGCCATTTGGCAGACGATGGGTTTGCCGGCGCGGAGCAGGCCGATCAGACCGTCGCGGAGGAACTTCTTGTCCGGTCTTGGGCGGTATCGGTGTGCTGTTGCGCCGTAGGTCGCGCCACGGCTCGTAAGCGCAAGGGGCTATTCCCTGCGAGCAAGAAGTGAGAAAACCCCTAAAAATAAGGGGTTTTCCAATGAGGGAGCCGGGGCTCGAACCCGGGACCTACGGCTTAAAAGGCCGTTGCTCTACCAACTGAGCTACTCCCCCGAAGTTGATTCCGAATCCCGCGAGGCGATTCACGCCGAATCACTGCACGGAGGTTATGCCGGTCCGCTCGGTCATCAACCACAAAACATTAATACCAACCACCAGTGGCCAAAGTCACTATGTTTCCCGGATCTCTTTGGTCTTGGTGTCCAGCATCTCGTTGACTTTATCTTCGTACTGCCTGGTGAATTTCTGAATTTCGTCCTTACACCTCTTGCAGTCGTCTTCGGTCAGTTCGGATGCCTTCTGTTGTCTGTCGGCTTCCTTGTTTCCCTCGCGGCGCGCGTTTCGGATGGTCACCCGGCAGGCCTCGGCCATCTTTTTCAGTTGAGCGGACAGTTGTTCCCGGCGCTCCATGGACAGCGCAGGCACCTGAAGGCGGATAAGTTTGCCGTCGGTCACAGGGGTGACGCCCAGGTCGGAAGCGTAGATTGCCTTTTCGATGTCTTTGATGCTGGATGGGTCGAACGGCTTGATGACAATCAAGTTGGCTTCGGGCGTGGCGATGGAGACCAGCTGCCGCAGGTCGGTGGGTGAGCCGTAGTAATCAACCTTTATGTGGTCCACCAAACCGATCGATGCCCGCCCGGTGCGGATACCGCGAAACTCCTTGCGAAGGTAATCAACGGCTGCATCCATGTGCTCTTCAGCTTCCATGAGTATGTCATCGCTTACCATGTCGGGGTTTCCGGTGTGGCGTCAGTGTGAAATCAGTGTCCCCACATTGCGGCCGCAGATCGCACTGCGAAGGTTGCCGGACCTGGATATCTGCAAGACTACGATCGGGATGTCATTTTCCATGCACATTGATACGGCCGACAGGTCCATAACGCCCAAGCGGTCAGCCAGGACCTTCTGGTAGGTCA